>JAGBTL010000088.1 GCA_017631355.1 Clostridia bacterium | reverse complement strand
TCTGTTTCACCCTTAGGTGTAACCTTACCAACAAGGATATCGCCTGAGTGAACCTCTGCACCAACGCGGATGATACCATCCTCGTCAAGGTTTGCGAGAGCATCCTCACCAACGTTGGGAATATCTCTTGTGATTTCTTCCGGTCCGAGCTTTGTATCACGTGCTTCTACCTCGTGCTCCTCAATGTGAACAGAGGTGTAAACATCGTCGCGAACCATTTTTTCATTAAGAAGAACCGCGTCCTCGTAGTTGTAACCTTCCCAGGTCATGAAGCCAACGAGAGCATTCTTACCAAGGGAGATTTCACCCTGTGACGTTGCGGGACCGTCAGCAATAACGTCGCCTGCAACAAGCTTTTCACCAACCTCAACGATGGGACGCTGGTTGATACATGTGCCCTGGTTGGAGCGCATGAACTTTGTAAGCTCATAAACGTCTGTCTCGCCGTTGTCAGCAAGAACCTCAACCTTTTTAGCGCTTACCTTTGAAACAACACCGTCACGCTTTGCAAGTACAACAACGCCGCTATCAACAGCTGCCTTGTATTCCATACCTGTACCAACGATGGGTGATTCTGTCTTAAGAAGCGGAACTGCCTGACGCTGCATGTTTGAACCCATGAGAGCACGGTTTGCGTCGTCGTTCTCAAGGAAGGGAATCATTGATGTAGCTACAGAGAATACCATCTTGGGAGAAACGTCCATAAAGTCTGCCACACTGGGAGAAACCTCACGGAACTCGTCGCGGTAACGATCTGTTACACGATCGTTCTTGAAGAAGTTATTCTCATCAAGAGGCTCGTTAGCCTGTGCAACGCAGTAGTTATCCTCTACGTCAGCAGTCATATAAACAACCTCATCAAGCACCTTGCCTGTTGCTTTGTCAATCTTACGGAAGGGTGCTTCAATAAAGCCGTACTTGTTAATTCTTGCAAATGTTGCAAGGTAAGAAATAAGACCGATGTTGGGACCTTCAGGAGTTTCGATGGGACACATTCTGCCGTAGTGGCTGTAGTGAACGTCTCGAACCTCGAAGCCTGCACGGTCACGAGAAAGACCGCCGGGGCCCAATGCTGAAAGACGGCGCTTGTGAGTAAGCTCTGCAAGGGGGTTTGTCTGGTCCATAAACTGTGAAAGGGGTGATGAACCAAAGAACTCCTTGATTGCCGCCATAACGGGTCTGATATTTATAAGCACAGCGGGAGTTGCCTTTTCGGGCTCCTGTGCCTGAAGTGTCATTCTTTCACGAACAACTCTTTCCATTCTTGTAAAGCCGATTCTGAACTGGTTCTGAAGAAGCTCGCCGACAGAACGGATACGACGGTTACCGAGATGGTCAATATCATCAGTTGCGCCAAGTTCATTACCGAGACAGTTAAGATAGTTGATTGATGCAAAAATATCATCAATAATGATGTGTTTGGGAATAAGGTCGTCACAACGAAGAGCCATCTGCTCAAGGAGAGCTGCCTTGTCGTCGCCATATTCTTCAATGATTTCCTTAAGAACTGAGAAACGAACCTTTTCGTTGATTGCGATTTCCTCAAGCTCTTCAACAGTAACACCTTCAATGAAGTCAAGGGGATCAACCATGTTGTTGGAAATAACCTTAACGTGCTTGCCTTCAAGGTCAAGTGTAACCTCTTTAACACCTGCACGGTCAATCTGCTCTGCAAGCTCCTCTGTGATTTTGCCGCCTGCCTCAAGCATAAGCTCACCTGTGAAGGGGTTGAAAATATCATCAACAGTTACGCCGCCTGCAATACGGTCAGTAAGAGCAAGCTTCTTATTATATTTGTATCTACCAACACGAGAAATATCATATCTGTGAGGATCAAAGAACAGGTTGTTAACGTGAGTTTCTGCAGACTCAAGTGTTGGGGGCTCACCGGGACGAAGCTTTCTGTAAACCTCAAGCAATGCCTCCTCAGTGTTCTTTGTTGTATCCTTCTCAAGAGTTGCCTCAATACGATCGTCATCGCCGAAGAACTCACGGATATCGTTGTTTGAAGAAAGACCAAGTGCACGGATAAATGTAGTGATAGGAAGCTTTCTGTTCTTATCAATTCTTACATTGAAAATATCGTTCTGGTCTGTTTCGTATTCAAGCCAAGCACCTCTGTTAGGAATAACAGTAGATGTAAAGAGCTTTTTACCGTTTTTGTCATAGGTAAAGCCATAGTAAACACCGGGTGAACGAACGAGCTGAGAAATGATAACACGCTCTGCACCATTGATAACGAAGGTACCGCTGTCGGTCATAATGGGGAAGTCGCCCATGAACACTTCGTTCTCTTTGATTTCACCTGTTTCTTTGTTGTAAAGTCTTGCAAGCACGCGCAAGGGAGCAGAGTAGGTAGCATCTCTCTCCTTGCATTCTGCAACACTGTACTTCGGCTTCTCGTCCATACGATAATCAATGAAAGTAAGGACAAGATTACCCGTGTAATCCGTGATTTCATCGATATCGCGGAAAACCTCTCTAAGACCGACATCAAGGAACCATTTGTATGAATTCTTCTGAACCTCAATAAGGTTGGGCATCTGCATAACCTCATTGATTCCGCCAAAACTCATTCTGGTATTTTTGCCGAGCTTTACGGGTTTTACGTTTGCCATAAAACACATCACTCCGTTCTGAGGTGACAGGCTTTCACCCCTGCTCACCTGAAATTTTTCAAAATTCTTTTTTACCAAAAATGGCTAAAAAAGAAATAATTAACAAGGCGTTTTTGTGAGTTTTTTTGCCGAAACTCACTTACGTCAAAACGCAATAACAGATAATAATCCATTATAGTTGAGTATATATGATACACCATAGTAAATTAAATGTCAAGAAAAATTTTCCGATTATTTAAATTTATTTTTCACTCCCCAAATGCGTTCACTACTATTGTTCTATCCGACAGAAGGCAAGGAACAACCGGAACGCCCTACCACCACGCCTTCGGCGCGGTCCCCCTCCCCATTCGCTTTGCGAATGAGGATGCAAGGCTTCGCATCAATTCAGTTTAGCAAAGGCAATA
>JAGBTL010000087.1 GCA_017631355.1 Clostridia bacterium | reverse complement strand
TTGAAGGTTGACTGGTTTTGATATTAATCGTCCTGTGCTGCTTCCTTTAATACTGCATCGGGGATAGCCTCACCGTGCTTAACGAAGATAATGCACAAAATGCTGAGTATGAACATTATGGGGCTATATACGAACAATGAGAGATATGAGCCTGAAATCATACGAACAATACCATAAATAATGGGAGAAGCAATCTGTGCTGAGAAGGTTGCTGTGTAGTAGTAGCCTGTGAAGGTACCAACCTTATCAATACCGCCGATTTCAAGAACAAGGGGAAGAGTGTTAACGGTAATAAGCATATTAGCAAAGCCACCGAAAACAAGTGCCACCCAGATAGGTGCCATGCTATGTGTAACAACGTAAAGCAGGAACACTACCATAAACACTATAAGGCCGATAAGAATCGTTTTCTTTCTGCCAAGCTTTTTGCCCATCTTACCTGCAGGAATAGCAGCCGCAGCAGAGCAAACAGCAAACAACGTTGTCATAATAGTTGCTTCGCTTGTGGACTTGCCGAGAACCTCTGCAGCAAAGAGAGCGAAGAAGGTTGTAATAGCATTTGTGCCACAGAACAGGAAGAACAATCCGCCAAGCATACATATAAGGCTCTTGCGCTCGCCCTTTGAAAGCTTCTGTTCCTTCCTTGCTGCCTTTTTAGCAGCCTTTTCTGCTTCTGCCTGTGCCTTTTCCTCAAGAGCCTGATTTTTTGCTAATTCATACTCAAGCTTGCTTGAGGGCTCCTTAACGAATGCACGTACAACAAGCATACCGATAATCATAACAAGTCCGCCAACAAGGAAAACGTAGGGGAAGCTTGTTGACTGCTCATTTTCAGCAGTAACCTTAATGCCTGTAACAAGAGCATAAACAGCACCGACTGCAGTACCTGCTACCATACCGATAACGCTACCAACGCCACCCATAAGGTTGATGATTGCGTTACCCTCACTTCTCAGCTCAGGGGGTGTAAGTGCAGGCATGAGAGCAACTGCAGGAGCACGCCACAAGGACATTGAGAAAACGAAGAGGATGATGCAAAGCATTGTTGTGGGGAGTGAGTTTGTAAGTGCTACCCAAGGAATAAGTGCAAAAATTGCCGCTGAAACAGGTGCACCATAAACGATAAAGGGTCTGCGCTTGCCAAGCTTTGAACGACAACGGTCAGAAAGCTTACCAAAGGTAGGCTGGAAGATAACACCGAAGATGTTATCAAAGGTCATGATAACACCGATAAACAAGGGAACAAGTGTTATACCGCCGCCTGCTGTGTTAACGTCCTGTCCCTGAGTTGCAGCAAATTCTGCAAGCCTTGGGAATGCCTCGTTAAGATTCTGGCTGAGTGCCGTTATCCACGCTGACTCTGAAAGTAATCTGTTAAGAATTTTTGTGATGTACGGATCGTAAATTGCCCAAGCAATTGATGTGGAAAGAAATGCGAAGCCTGTAAGTATGGTGTGCCATACGTGGAGCTTACCGTTCTTTTCACAAAAGAGTTCTTGCCTGCTCATAAAAAATCCTCCTTGTGATTTGTTTGATTGTACACATCATATTCTACCACACCTTAAAACAAAAGCCAACAAAATAAAGAGTCGTAATTTATTTTTGGTACATTACCTAAATAACACGGCTCTTTTTTGTTTATTATTCTTATAGAAATTATTGCTTGCTACGGTAGCTCTCTGCTTCCCAGTTCACAATGAAATCGGTAAGCTCGTCACTCATAGGCTTTGCGCCGCCGAATGCACGTGCATAGAACTCAATTTTCATTGCATCGTTAAAGAGCGCAGCTGCAGTTTCGCTGCCCTTGGGTGTGAAATCAACAGCATAAATACCACAGTCCTTAACAAAAATAATCTTGGGCAAAAAGCCGTTTGCATTTTTATATTCCTCAACTACAGGTGCAATTTCCTCTATACTATTTATATATATAGGATAAGGCTTACAATAAACAACCTGATCGGGGTTAAAGGGCTTGCGGATTTTATTGAAGCTTTCTGCGCTGCTTGCGAGCTCAAGTGACTGTGCAGAGGGCTCATAGGTAATAACGCTGTCCTCACCAAAGGTGTCTGCAATTTCATTGAACACAAGCTGTGCCTTGTCACCATCAAATTCACCCACAGAAAAATCGGGGTCGCAGGGTGCCTGCTCACGGATTTTTGCCATTACTGAGAAAAGCTTTTCACCGAGAGCGTCCACGTCATTGTCTGCAATGAATATACCGTGGTTTTCAAGAAGGAGCATATCAGCATCTGCGCCGCTTGCTGCCTTGTATTCGTTCAGAGTGTCGTAGCAGATTTTTGCAAGTGTATAACCGGGCTTGCAGGCATCTATCCACAGAACCTCGTTACCAAACAATCTCTGTGCCCACGCTTTACCATCAGCCGCACAGGTAATGCCATTGACAAGTGCGGGGTGAAGGTGAAGAACGTAGGTCTGAGGAAAAAGACTGTGGAGTGTGGTTTCAACGCTTGGTCTTTTGCTTTCCTGTCCGGGAAGCTTTGCTGCCATTAAATCCGCAAGTGAAAGCGCCTCGCGCTCCTTGTCGTTATCGGGATATGTTTTAGTGAAAATCTCTGCAATTTTTTCACGGCTCATTTTAACAAAGCCCTCGGCAGTAATATCCGCAAGGCGTGTGCCTGAGCCCTTGATGTACATTACGTCTCCATCCTTTGCAGAGGTGTTGCCACCGCCTGCAAGGACAAGCTCCTCGTTGCTGCCGTAAAAATTACTGAATTTTACAAGTGCTTCTAATACCATAATAATTATCCTCTATCCTTTATATATGATCGGGGTAGCGTTCAACCGTAATTACCCCATCCTTAACGTGCATTTTCGCAATACGTGCATTTCTTCTGTCGCCGTTAAGGCCGTCAGCCTCAACGTTGCGGGCGTGGTAAACAATATAATACTGACCGTCAACCTTAATAACAGAGTTGTGTCCTGTGCCCTCCTCCCACTCATTTGACCTGAGGAGTGGTGCATAGGTTTTGTCATCGGGCATTTTGTTGAATTTAACCCTTGTTAAATCCTGCTCGGTAGTTTTTGCTGCGGCATAGCCTACAAAATAAGTTTCGTCCTCATATCTGCCGCCGCTGTAC
>JAGBTL010000013.1 GCA_017631355.1 Clostridia bacterium | reverse complement strand
TAACTCCCGGCGAAGAACAATAAATTTTCAATCGAGGTAATCAAAAGGTATGGCAGTAGAAATCGGCGCGATTCTTGAGGGCAAGGTAACAGGCATTACAAATTTCGGAGCTTTTGTTGAGCTTCCCGATAAAACAACAGGTATGGTACACATTTCAGAGGTTTCCGCATCTTTCATTAAAGATATTCACGAGAAGCTTTCCGAGGGTGACCAGGTTAAGGTCAAGGTTATTGACATTAACGAAAAGGGCAAGGTTGCTCTTTCCATAAAAAAAGCACTCCCCCAGGAGGAAGAGCCCAAGCCGAAGAAGCCTGCAGGAGACAAGGGCAGACGTTCACAGCCACAGGTGTGGACCGGCACCCAGAAATCTGAGCCTGAAAATATGTCCTTTGAGGATATGATGGCAAAGTTCAAATCTGTAAGTGACGAAAAAATGAGCGACCTTAAGAAGAACTCTGCCGCAAAAAGAGGCACCTCAACACCTCGTCGCGGCGGCGGAAGTCCTCGCGGATTATAATTAAGTACATAGAGCATAACCGTGTCCTTTGGCACGGTTATATATTTAGGAAGTGTTATTTTGAGAGAAATAAGTGCAAGTGTAATTGAAAGCACGGTTGCAGAGCTTTTCATAAAGGCAAATTCACTTTTACCTCAGGCTCTTGAAAACAAAATATATGCATCTGCAAAGGCTGAAAGCAACGAAATTGCCAAAGGCATTTTTTGCGATATGTGCAAAAACCTTGACTGTGCAAGGGAGCTGAACATTCCTATCTGTCAGGATACGGGTATGGCAGTCCTCTTCTGCGAATTAGGTCAGGACGTGCACGTGGTTGACGGTGACTTTAACGCCGCAATCAACGCAGGTGTCAGGAAGGCATATCTTGATGGCAAAATGCGTTGCTCAATAGTTGCCGACCCAATCCGCAGAGGCAACACAAACGACAACACCCCTGCCCTTGTTCATCTTACCGTTGTGCCGGGTGATAAAATAAAGCTCACCGCAGCACCCAAGGGCTTTGGCAGTGAGAATATGAGTCAGATTAAAATGTTTACACCATCTGCAACCATTGACGATATCGTTTCATTCATTGTTGGTGTTGTTAAGACTGCCGACGCTAACCCCTGTCCCCCTGTCGTGTTAGGTGTTGGGCTTGGTAGCGACTTTGAGGGTGTAGCACTCCTTGCAAAACGAGCATTATGCAGAGATATTGACATCCCCAACCCCGACCCCTTTTACAAGGAGCTGGAGGACAGAATACTCTCCGAGTTGAACAAGCTCAATATCGGTGCACAGGGCTTTGGCGGTGACGTAACCGCACTTGCAGTAAACATTGAAGCTGCTCCCACCCACATTGCAGGGCTTCCTGTTGCAGTAAACGTGGGCTGTCACGTAACACGTCACGCGGAAGCAATCATTTAAGCTCCTGCATTATTTCCTCATATATTTCCAACAATCTGAACTTAACTATATATTTACCATTGCTGCTGACTATTTCTTCACCGCCCGGTGACAGAACGTCGGCAGCTTTGCTTTCGTCCGCCTCAATATCCCCTGCCACAGGAATACACAGGGGCGGAAACATAACGCACCACCAATTTTCACCCTTACCCTCACCAAGGACAACTCTCAATGAGGTGTATTCTCCTGCGGGGAAGGTAAGCTCACCATACTGACGAGTGGTATAATACTCCGTGCCAAGGGTAACGTCTGCCTCATAGTCGCAGCCATTGATTCTGAGCGCTTCGTTTGCAGTAGCAAGCAACTCAGCCCTTGACACGGTGAAATATTCCACCGCATTATCCTTGTTCACCTCACCACTCAGCATGGCGTTATTTTTGTTAAGCAATGCATCCCTGACCTTCAGCTTTACCTGCTGGTCAACCACAGAATTGCTGTTGGCAATAACGTGCAGACGAACAACGTTATTCCTCACGTTTCCTGCCGATGCGCAGAAGAAAGCCATTGAAGCAGAAAAGCACAGAGCAAGCACAATTGCCACAGAGGCAAGAAGCATTTTATCCCTACGAATATTTAAAGCTTTGTTTTTGAGCATAAAAAACCGTCCTTTCATTCTGTCAGAATTTTGGGACAGTTTTGGTAATTTTATTCAAATATTTTTACGCCGTAGCCTTCGGGGGTGCAAAGGTAAACGTTTTTGAACTTAGCCGCCAATGCATCAACTGCCTTTTCGGCTTTTGTCTTATCCTTAAAGATACCGTAAACTGCGGAGCCGGAGCCTGTCATACAGGAAGCAACAGCACCGTTTTTGTTGCAGATAGCCTTAATATCTACTCTGCCGGGTACCTCAAGCGCCTGCTCAAACACGTTTGAGCAAAGTGCCAGGGCTTCATCGCTTTTGCCGTCTGCAAGGAGCTCCATCATTTTGTAGTTCTGCGGATGCTTCATATACTCCAAGGAATCAACTGCGTCATAAGCCTCCTTGGTGGAAACACCATCCTCAGGCTTAACAACCACAATATGGTAATCGCCTAAATCGGGAAGGGGGGCAACAACTGCACCTGTATCAAGGGCAAGGGCTGTGCCACCCACAATGCAGAAGGGAATATCCGCACCAACCTTAACACCTATACGGCAAAGCACCTTTTCGTGGTAATTGGTATTAAATATTTTATTGAGCGCCACAAGGACCGCTGCACCATCGGCACTTCCTCCGCCCATACCTGCACAGAATGGTGTCACCTTATCAATATGAATGTGAATACCCTTGTTTTCGGTAATCCCTGCATATTCAAAAAATTTCACAGCACATTTATAAACTATATTCCTGCTGTCGGTGGGTACTCCCTCAACAGTACAGGATATGGTAATATCCTCCCCGTCTGTTTTTCTGACGGTTATGGTATCACCAAGGCTTATGGACTGCATAATGGTAAAAAGGCTATGGTAGCCGTTTTCCTTTATACCAGTAATATCTAAAAGTAAATTTATTTTAGCATTTGCTTTAACGGTGAGCTCCATAATCTCACTCCTTCCAAGGGTATTTTACCACAACAAAAAATAAATTTAAAGGATAATATATCCATATTTATAACATAATTTTTAATTTTACTCTGTTATTTTGTAATTTTTTGTGTTAATATAATTGCTTGGAAGATTTTATAAATGTGCTTGAAGGAAGGATTCATTATGAGCGACATTAAAATTATTGACTTACACACACATACAGATAACTCTCCTGACGGTAATCACTCTGCAACATATATGGCGGAAATTGCCGAGCAGAACGGCATTCACACAGTTGCCTTCACCGACCATTGTGAGGTTGACTATTTCTACAAGGATGAATATGACCGCAGAACAATTCAGAGCTATCTTGAGATTTCCAAAGCAAAGGTTTCCTTTGACGGCAGACTTGAGGTGCTCCGCGGAATTGAGCTTGCACAGCCCCATTACATTCCCGAGCTTGCAGAAAAAATTATTAATTCACAGAAATATGACGTGGTTATCGGCTCCATTCATAACCTTCGCAATATGGAGGATTTCTACTACTTCAAGTCCTTTGACGGATACGTTGTTGAGGACCTTATGAATGAATATTTTGACGAGCTTCTCAATATGCTTCAGTGGGGTAACTTTGATATTCTTGCACACATCACATACCCCTTCCGCTACATTTTCAACCTCTGCGGCTACGTTGAGGATATCAACAAATACAAGAGCAAGGTTGACGAGCTCCTTAAGCTTTGCGCAGAAAAGGACAAGGCTCTTGAGATAAATATGGGCGGTCTTAAGTACCCCATCAACCTGCCTGCACCCACTCTTGAAACAGTAAAAAGATACAAGGAATTAGGCGGCAGACTTGTAAGCGTGGGCTCCGATTCTCACTACGCAGAGCGCATTGGCTTCGGC
>JAGBTL010000086.1 GCA_017631355.1 Clostridia bacterium | reverse complement strand
GACCAACCTCCTCTGCAGTTGATCTCAGGTGATTTATTGTTTCGGGCAAGGTGTAGCCCTCGGTAAATTCCTCTGCGCTGTAGTCGTAAAAGCTGCCTGAAAGGTAACAGATGCGAGTACCTGTTTTGCCTGTTTTGTAGTTTTTGCCTTCGGCACAATGCTTGATGAAAATCGCTTCATCCCAACCACCCTCGGTTACTGCCATAGCGTGTGCGCCAACAAAAATATTTTCGTCAATAGCATCCTGCAGGGCTGCTACAGTGTAATCGTAAAGCTTGCAATAGGCTTCGGCAGATTTATCAGGGTCTTCGTCAATTGCACGGAACCAATCATAGTTTTCAAACTCTGTCATAACACCGAAGCGCCATGTAAGAACCTCTTCCTTGCCGAATTCCTTTACGAGTGCGCTTGCAAGGGCGTGGATGTAGTTATAATAAACGTTGTAGTCATCAGGGGGGTATGGGTTCATACCGAAGCCGCTGTCAGTTGAAGCATCCTTTGAATATTTCAGCGGTACACTGCCAAGCTTTAAAAATGGCTTTGCACCTATGTTCACAAGCCCGCGACAGTTGTCGATGATGAGAGTGAAATCGTAGTCATCAAGCACGTTTTTGTTAAGGGGGTCCTTGAACAAATCTCTTGCCTCAGTACCGCCTGAGCACTGCATAAGCTGAACATACTCAACAAATTCAAAAATATCGTTGTCGGGGTTGCGTTTAGCGTTTGTGAAGGGGTTTCCCTCAATAGACCACACGTTAACGTTGTTCACAACGTTGGGTAAAGCCCTGCCCTGCTGTGAAGCATCAATGCTGAATACGTATTTGTTGAAAATACCGCTGCCGACAAATGCAACCGTACCTGTGCCAACAAGCACAACCGCAAGTACAATTGCAATAATTTTGATGATTTTTTTCTTCATAAATATCTCTCCTTATATCGACCAGCAGCTGTCTGTAAAGCGTGTTGCGCGGTGAGGGAATGCGCGGAAGAAATCCTCTGTGTTACCCTTTAACTCAACACCTTCTATAAATACCGCGGTTTCGGCTGTGTGACCTTCACCTGCAAGGAGCAATCTTGCTGCCGCAGGAGCTGTGAGTGCAATATCATAATCACCGTCATCTCTTTGCGTGACGGTTGCCTTGCCGTTTTCATATTCAACCTCAAATATGCCCTTGTTCTGCTCTGCATCGTCAAGGCTAAGAATGCTGAAGTGGCCCTTTTCTTTGGGATATTGGTTGATTTCAAGCAGCTTTTTCAGGTTGTAGATTCTGCCCGCGTAACCGCCGTCACCCTCATATTTGACGCTGTCAATTCTGTCAACAAGGCATGAAAGGGGAGAGCCCTGATACTGCCTTTTTACAACAAGTGTTTTTACAATGCCGTCGTAGTTACGCAAAAAGCCGATAATTCCTTTAAGTGCTTCGGGTGTAAGGGTGAAAAGCTCATCGGCAATAAGCTCGTCGGGACGCTTTACCTTGAAGTGGACGTAGCCGTCAGCCTCTCCGGCAGGGTTGCGGTGAATGTAGGTGTAATCGGAGCTTTCAAGGGGCTTGTCGCAAAAGTGCTTTGCATCCTCGCGCAGGGTCATAAGGTTTTCCTTGAAAACACATTTGTTGTGTAGCTCGCACAATTCCTGAAGCTGCTCACCTGTGAAAAGCTCCACGTCGGTGCTACGGGGGATATGCTCAAGCTTGTGGAAGGGCACCCTGATTGTAAACACTCGGTTAAGGTTTGCATAGCCGAATTTTTCGTAATATTCAATGGAGAAGGGTGAAAGGAAGCCTGCCACAATGCCGTTTTCAACGGCAATTTTATTGAAATGCTCAAAAATTGCTCTTACGCCGCCCATTCTGCGGTATTCTGGCTGACTGCATATTCCGCTGAGCACAACGCTTTTCATAAGTGTGCCGCAGTAATTGCATTTGAAGTCAAAAACCTCGGTTCCTGCAATAAGCTTGCCCTGATGAAATGCGCCGAGAACAGGCATTTCAACGGCATTGTCAACATCCTTGTCAAAGTTCCATATAAAGGATGCGGCAGATATTTTGTGGTAATCCATAGCCTCATCGGGTTTTATAAATCTAACTTCCATAACAGCTCTCCTGTGTGGTTGGTATTGTATCCCTTTTATTATAATGTGTTGTGCGGGAAAGTGCAAGTAATTAAAATATGGTGGCATGTAAAATAAAAATTAAACCCGCAAGCCCTTTATGATAAAGGAATTGCGGGTGTTGTGTTATTTGTTCATGTTTTCTTTAGTGGTGGTAATTGAGGAAATCAACATTCTTCTTATTGTTCCGCAAGAATTTTGTAATTGATTATATTGCTGTTCAGACATATAGTGGGTTTCAAAAAGAAGTTCAAGCCAATATTCAGTTTCAAAGCATTCTTTTTGAGCAATTTCTAATTTAGATATAAAATCTTTTTTGCCTTGAGCGTACTGCGCCTCGTGCAGATTAGCACCTATAGAGGTTGCACATCTTAATAATTGATTAGTTAAAACAGTTTCTTTATGCTCTGCTTTTATATCTTTACAAACAAAAACTACTTCCTTTGCAAATTCTTTTGCTTTGTCTCTCAAAATACTTTTTGACACGTAACTCACCTCTAAAAAAGTATATATGAAAACAACAAGGTTTTCAAGTGATATTGTGCCATGGCACAGTGATATATTTTGCAAAAGCAAAATGTGATATTTCTGCCTTTTGCAGAAGTGATATTCTATTCGCATTTAACTCGGCTATAGCCGAATATCACTGCGCAGCAATATCACTTTCGAAGAAAATAGAACTCGCGTAAGCGAATAGAACTGACCAAAAAAAGAAGCACCCCGATAGGGATGCTTCTTTTTTTGGTCCGAGTAGCGAGACTTGAACTCACGGCCTCTTGACCCCCAGTCAAGCGCGCTACCAACTGCGCCATACCCGGATAACCGAGGGATATAATATCACAACAGTTTGGGTTTTGCAAGTGTTTTTTAAAATTTTCGCAAAATTTGTTCTTGATTACTAAAAAATATTACTGTCACGAGGGATATTTGGCAAAATTATTGATTGGTGGTTTTGATTTGAGTGCCTTGGTAGTAATGGGCAAGAATTTTGTCATAGGTGTACCCCTTTTCTGCAAGGTGGTTTGCTCCGTTCTGGCTCATTCCTACGCCGTGTCCATAGCCAAGCACCGTAAAGGTTATGGCATCCTTTTCTGCCTTTACAGTGAAAACAGGGCTCCGCAAACCAAAGGCTGCTCGGATTTGCTCGCCTGTGTAAGTGCTTCCGTTAATTGTGGCTTCAAGAACTGTTCCGCTTGGCGATTTTTTTGTGATTTTCAAGGAATTTGTAAGCTCCTTTGAGCTTTGTGGTGCGGGGGACAGGCTTTTGGTGCATTTGTTAAATCCCTCGGTGTTGAAGGTTATTGTTGAGCTATATCCTTTTGCGGTTTTATCACCGCTGCTGTCAACGCTTGTAAGGTATGGCATTGCTGTTCCCCACAGATTTTCCGAGGCCTCTGTTTTGCCGCAGGATATGGCGTGGAAGGCGGCAACACACAGCTCGTTGTTATAGTAAAGT
>JAGBTL010000085.1 GCA_017631355.1 Clostridia bacterium | reverse complement strand
TGGATTTTGATTACAAAAAATTAGCAGAGCTCTTGTTCCCTGAGGTTACGGGAACTGTGGCAGAGCTTGAGGAAAGGTATCCCGAAAGGGGACTTAAGGATGGTGCGCGAGTTACTCGCTTTGCTCCCTCGCCCACAGGCTATCTTCACATTGGTGCATTCTATACAGCCCTTGTAAACGTGCTCACTGCCGACGTATCCGGCGGTCAGGCTTACCTTCGTATTGAGGATACTGACAAAAAGCGTGAAATTGCCGATGGCGTTTCCGCAATTATTGACGGCTTTAAGGATTTCGGTATGGAGTTTACCGAGGGTGTCACAGGCTTCAGCTCTGAGGCTGGTAATTACGGTCCCTACACACAGAGCAAGCGTGCCGGCATTTATCACATCGTTGCAAAGCAGCTTGTTGAGCAGGGTCTTGCATATCCTTGCTTCTGCTCAGCGGAAACTCTCACAGAAATTCGTGCACAGCAGGAAAAAGAGGGCGCACTCATTACAGGCTACTTCGGCAAGTATACACGCTGTCGTGACCTTACAATTGAGGAGATTGAGGCTAACCTTAAAGAGGGCAAGCCCTACGTGCTCCGCTTCCGTTCAAATGGCGACGAGGAAAAGAAAATTGCATTTGACGATATGATCCGTGGCAAAATTGAAATGCCCGAAAACGTTATTGACGAGGTTCTCCTTAAATCCGACGGTATTCCCACATACCACTTCGCACACGTTTGCGACGACCATTTTATGAGAACAACTCACGTTATCCGTGCTGAGGAGTGGCTTTCAAGCGTACCCAAGCACATTGCCATTTTCAAGGCATGCGGCTTCAAGGTGCCTAAATATGCACACCTTTCACAGGTTATGAAGCTTGATGAGGAGGACGGCAATAAGCGTAAAATCTCCAAGCGCAAAGACCCTGAGGCAGCGGTAAGCTACTTCTTTGAGGCTGGCTTCCCCACAGAGAGCATTCTTGAATATTTGTTTACACTCATTAACTCAAACTTTGAGGATTGGCGCAGAGCAAATCCCAAGGATGATGTTTTCAAGTTCCCCTTTAACCTTAAAAAGATGAGCCCCAGCGGATGTCTTTTTGACCTTGTAAAGCTCAATGACGTAAGCAAAAACGTTATTTCAGTTATGACAGCGGACAAGGTTTATGAGTGTATTGCACAATGGGCTGAAAAATATGACCCCGATTTCTGCAAGGTATTTACCCAAGATCCTGCACGCTCACGGGATATGGTGAACATTGACCGTGAAAGCCCCAAGCCCCGTAAGGATATTGCAAAATGGAGCGAGGTTAAGGACTACTACTCATATCTTTTTGATGAATATTATGAGGCAGACTTTGAGCTTCCTGAAAACATTCAGAAGGACGATGCGGTTGCAATCCTTGATGCCTACAAGGCAGTTTATGACCCTGCCGACGACAAGGACCTCTGGTTCCAGAGGGTTAAGGATTTGTGCGAGCCCCTTGGCTTTACTCCTAACGTTAAGGAGTACAAGCAGAATCCCGATGCGTTCAAGGGACACGTTGGTGACGTTTCAACAGTTATCCGCCTTGCGGTAACCTCAAGAAGAAACACCCCTGACCTTTGCTCAATTATGAAGCTTTTGGGCAAGGATAAGGTTATTGAAAGAATAAATGCAGTGATTGAGTCACTCTAAGGAGATATATACTATGGAAGAAATTTTTGAAACACCGGGTAATTTTATCCACGATATTATTGATGAGGAGTTAAAAGAGGGCGTTAACAGCCGTGTGCAGACACGTTTCCCTCCGGAGCCTAATGGTTACCTTCACATTGGTCACGCAAAGGCTATCTGCATTGACTTTACAACAGCAATGAAGTATGGCGGCGTGTGCAACCTCCGTCTTGACGACACAAACCCCTCCAAGGAGGATATTGAATACGTTGAGTCTATTAAGGAGGATATTGAGTGGCTTGGCTTCAAGTGGGAGGAGTGCCTCTACGCTTCAAGCTACTTTGACTTCCTTTATGAGTGCGCAATCAAGCTTATTAAGGACGGCAAGGCTTACGTTGATGACCTTACTGCAGAGCAGATGCGTGAATACCGCGGTACTCTTACAGAGCCCGGCAAGAACAGCCCCTACCGCGACAGAAGCGTTGAGGAAAATCTTGACCTTTTCAAGCGTATGACAGACGGCGAGTTCCCCGACGGTGCAAAGGTGCTCCGTGCAAAGATTGATATGGCATCACCCAATATGAATATGCGTGACCCTGCCATTTACAGAATTATGCACACAAGCCACCACCAGACAGGTGACAAATGGTGCGTTTATCCCATCTATGACTTTGCACATCCTCTTTCAGATGCTCGCGAGGGCGTAACATATTCGCTTTGCTCACTTGAGTTTGAAAACCACAGACCCCTTTATAACTGGTTCATTGAGCAGATCGGCTTTGAGGAGCCCCCCAGACAGATTGAGTTTGCTCGTCTTAACCTTAACTACTGTATTACAAGCAAGCGCAGAAATATCCGCCTTGTTACAGATAACCTTGTAAGCGGCTGGGATGATCCCCGTATGGCTACCATCTGCGGTATGCGCCGCCGTGGCTATCCTGCAAAGGCTCTCCGTACCTTTATTGAAAAGGTTGGTGTTTCAAAGGCTTACAGCGTTGTTGATTACGGCCTTCTTGAGGCTTGCGTAAGAGATGAGCTCAATGCCGAGGCACCCCGTGCAATGGCTGTGCTTGACCCCATTAAGGTTGTTATTGATAACTATCCCGAGGGTCAGACCGAGGAAATCACAGTTGAGGTTCACCCCGACAAGCCCGAGCTCGGCACAAAGACAGTCACATTTGGTAAAGAAATTTACGTTGAGCGCAATGACTTTATGGCAGAGCCTGTTAAAAAATATTTCCGCCTTTTCCCCGGCAACGAGGTTCGTCTTAAGGGTGCATACTTTATCACCTGTCAGTCCTATGAAACAGACGCTGACGGCAACGTAACAGTTCTCCATTGTACCTATGACCCCGAAACAAAGGGCGGCAACGCTCCCGACGGCAGAAAGGTTAAGGGCACAATCCATTGGGCAGGTCCTAAGGCGTTCAAGGCTGAGGTAAGACTTTATGACAGACTCTTCAACGTTGAGGACCCTGCAGGAGTTCCCGATGATGAGTTTGTTGATGCAATCAATCCCGAGTCACTTGTAGTTCTCAAGGATTGCCTTATTGAGGAAAGCATCAAGGATGCCAAGGAGCTTGAATCCTTCCAGTTTATGCGTAACGGCTATTTCTGTGTAGATAAAGATTCTACACCTGAAAAGCCCATCTTTAACAGAACAGTTCAGCTTAACTCCTCTTGGAAGAAATAAGCTGTAAAGAAAGGTTGTTTATATATGAAAATGGCATATAAGGTAATTACTGCTCTCCTTGCAGTTGCAATAATTGTAATGTTTATTTTCACTCCCTTGATTTCAATTCGTGTTGAATCACTCGCATTATCAGTTATTGCTCTTATTGGTCAGTACACAGGCAACGAAACAATTAACGACTTGGCAGCCGAAAAGGGTGGAGTGCCCTCTGCCGTAAGCGAGAGTATATCTGTTCACGACGTGTTCTTTGGTGACGTAAACTCAATTGCACGCTCGGTTTCTGCATTTGCGGAGGAAGGCGACAGCGCAGCATTCCTTGAAAGGATTGAGGTTATCATTGCTCCCGCCCTTGCATTTATCGTGCTCGGCATTCTTGCAATTATCTGTGCAATCGTTACAATTGTGCTTGCCTTTGCAGCAAAGGATAACCGCAAGGTTATTTATAGTGCACTTGCAGGTCTTGGCATCAGCTATATGATGCCTGCCACCTTCAAGGCAGTTGCAGAGCCCTTCCTTAACGATGAAATCACCATCGGCACACTTATGGATAACTTCCTCGGCAGTCTTTTGGGTAGTGTTACAGGCTTCCAGGTGGCAAACACCTTCTGGTTTATTCCTGTTACATTTGCCCTGATAATTCTCTGGACAGTCCTTTATAACTACACACTTCCCGAGAAAGAAAAAAGAGAAAGAAAGCTTATGCTTGGTGAGGCAGACGAATGATTTACGATAAGGTTGAAAATATGAGCCTCTATTTTTCAGGTCTTAAAGGCTTTGAAAGAGTTGAGGAGGTTTATAAGGACTTTTTAAAGGCTCCATTTGCAGAGGGCAGAATTGATATTGACGGCGATAATGCGTGGTGCAACGTTGCTACATACACAGTAAACCCCGATAATCCCCTTAAATACGAGGCACACAGAGAGTATGCCGACGTGCAGGTTATGGTTGATGGTGCAGAAAACTTCGGTTGGGCAATTACTGACGAGTGCAATATAACCGAGGATTTCAAGGAGGGCTGTGATATT
>JAGBTL010000084.1 GCA_017631355.1 Clostridia bacterium | reverse complement strand
ATATCTGTTTTCTCGGGCGTTGGCGAGCGCACACGTGAAGGCAACGACCTTTATAACGAAATGAAGCAGTCAGGTGTTATCAGCAACACTGCTCTTGTTTACGGTCAGATGAACGAGCCTCCAGGAGCACGTATGCGAGTTGCTCTTTCGGGTCTTACAATGGCTGAATATTTCCGTGACAAAGAGGGACAGGACGTTCTCCTTTTCATTGACAACATTTTCCGTTTCACTCAGGCAGGTAGTGAGGTTTCTGCCCTCCTTGGCAGAATGCCCTCTGCGGTTGGTTACCAGCCTACACTTGCAACTGAAATGGGTGCATTACAGGAGCGAATCACATCAACAAAGAAGGGCTCAATCACGTCTATTCAGGCTGTTTACGTGCCTGCCGACGACCTTACTGACCCTGCTCCTGCAACAACCTTCGCTCACCTTGATGCTACAACAGTTCTTGCACGTAACATTGCGTCACAGGGTATCTACCCTGCTGTTGACCCACTTGAATCAACAAGCCGTATTCTCTCGCCCGAAATCGTTGGTGAGGAGCACTACGCTGTTGCAAAAGAGGTTCAGAGAATTCTTCAGCGCTACAACGAGCTTATGGATATTATTGCCATTATGGGTATGGATGAGCTTTCAGACGAGGATAAGCTCCTTGTTACACGCGCAAGAAAGATTCAGCGCTTCCTTTCACAGCCCTTTGACGTTTCAGAGAAGTTTACAGGTATTCCCGGTAAATACGTTCCCATCAGCGAAACCGTTCGCGGCTTCAAGGAAATTATTGAAGGCAAGCACGATGATTTACCCGAATCTGCATTCCTGTTTGTCGGCACAATTGAGGAAGCAATCGAAAAGGCAAGGAAGGTGCAGAAGTGAACACCTTCCGTTTGACAATATCATCACCCGACGGCAACAAGTTTCAGGACGACGTTGTGAAGCTTGATGTTCGCGGTGTTGAGGGTGAATTAGCCGTTATGGCAGGTCATATTCCATTTGTTACCTCACTTGTCCCCTGCGACTGTGCTATCTGGACAGATGAAGACACAAAAAAGGAAGCCCACACTGAGGGTGGACTCCTTACTGTTGACGGTGACTCTGCTACACTTATTGCAGGCTCATTCACTTTTAAATAATACTATATATAATATACGCGGTGTCCGTAACAAGATAAAATACGGACACCGCGTTTTTTATTTTATCTTTAATTTTTCAAGCTTGCTTGTTTCCGCAATAACAACAAGCTTCATTGTGCTTTGCAATACCATTTCAGGGTCAATTGTGGAAATAACCCTTCCGTTATCAAGTATTGCAACAACGTTAACAGAATATTTTTTACGAAGATTGAGCTCAATAAGATTTTTGCCAACCCATTCTGCCTTGACAGGAATCTCCACCATTGAAACCTGATCGGATAACTCAAACATATCCATAATACCTGCACTGAGGAGATTACGCGCAAGGCGCTTACCTGATTCTCTTTCAGGGAAAAGCACCTTATCAGCACCAACACGGAGAAAAATCTTTTCGTGCATTTCATCAATACACTTAGCAATTATGGTGCCAACACCAACCTCCTTGCAAAGTGTAATTGCCATTACGCTTGATTCAAGATTATTTGCTATACATATTATAACTACGTCAACGTTAGCAATATCAAGCTGCTTAATAACGTCAGGGTCGGTTACGTCGGCACATTTGCAAACAGGAATTTCAAGAGCAAGCTCATTCACAATCTCCTCGTGCTTATCAACGGCGATTACGTCTGCCCCGTTTTTTACAAGCTCGGTGGCAATTGCTCTGCCATATCTGCCCAAGCCGAAAACTGCATAGGTTTTATTTATACTCATAACACATTCTCCTATCCGACACGAATATCCTCTGTTGGATTTTTTATTATACTTGTATTCTGTTTGCGCAGGTTAAGGGCAACCGCAAGGGAAATCGGCCCTACTCTGCCGAAATACATTGTAGCAATGATAATAAGCTTACCGACGTCGTTAAGCGTTGACGTAAGGCTTCGTGAAAGTCCTACGGTAGCAGTAGCGCTAACAGTTTCAAATGCCACGTCAATAACGCTTACAGCAGGTGTTACAAAGCTCAGCAGCAGGGTTGAAGCCACAACAATAAGGCCTGACATACACACAACTGCAATCGCCTTGCTTACTGTCTGCCTTGTAATGCTTCTATTGAACAAATCAACACTGTCCTTGTTTTTGACTGATGCTACTGCAGACGCGATTATCGCAACAACCGTTACTGTTTTAACGCCGCCCGCAGTACCCACAGGCGAGCCGCCGATAAACATAAGAATCAATGACAAAACAGCCGAAGCGTTTGTAAGGTTTTCCTGTGGTACGCTCATAAAGCCTGCAGTTCTTGTTGTTACGGACTGAAAAAACGCCACCTGAATTTTATTGTAAAGCGGCATATCCTTTATGGTAAGCGGGTTGTTATACTCAAGCAAAAGGAACAAAAGCCCACCACCCACAAGCAGCACAGCCGTTGTTATAAGAACAATTTTGCTGTGAAGTGTAAGGGATTTCACGCCTATACGACTGCCGCTGATTCTGCCCTTTATTATGCGGATAACGTCCCACCACACAATAAAGCCAAGACCGCCAACCACAATAAGAAGGCTTGTTACAAGGTTAATTACAGGGTTTGTGGCATAGCTGCACAGGCTGTCGGCGGCAAAAATATCAATCCCTGCATTACAAAATGCTGATATTGAATTAAACACCGATACCCATATACCGCGGACACCAAAATCCGGCACGAACACGGTCATATAGAGAAGTGCGCCTACGCCCTCAACAACAAAGGTACCCTTAACCACCTTTTTCACGAAAACGCCAAGTCCTGCAAGGCTATCAAGATTGAAGGCATCCTGAACCAAAAGCCTGTCGGAGAGCCCCATTTTCCTATGGAGCATCATTGAAAAGGCTGCAAGGACTGTTATTACACCCAAGCCGCCAATCTGAATAAGGAGCAGGATAATAACGTGACCAAAGGTACTCCATGCCGAAAAGGTGGGCACCACCACAAGACCTGTTACACAGGTAGCCGTGGTGGCGGTAAAGAGCGCATCAACAAAGGGTGTTGCTGTTCCACTGGCAGAGCTTATGGGGAGCATAAGCAACACCGCACCGAGCATAATCAACACCAAAAAGCTGAGCATAATTATATGAGTTGTTGAAAGTTTGAGTTTTTTCATATTTACACCTTCACAGGCTTAAATTTTTTTACAATACCTTTAAGTGTGCCAAGCAACGCGTTTTTCTCACTCTTATTAAAGCCTAAAATGAAAACCAACGCTCCGAAAACAACAGATATAATACCGCCCTTGAGGATAAGTACAATCCAACCACCGTCGGGAATTACAGTATTAATAGCAAAGCCAATTAATATAGTGACAATAATAGGTATCGAAACTCTCACATAACATTGCTTTATGAACCTTATAATGTTAAATGGCAGAATTTTGTGATACAAAACAAGAAGAACTATTGATCGTACACTGTACGCAACGCATATTGACACACACGCACCTATAACTCCAAAGCTTTTTGACATAGGATATGACAGGCAGATATTTATT
>JAGBTL010000012.1 GCA_017631355.1 Clostridia bacterium | reverse complement strand
TCTTAAAGAGCCCAGGAATTCCATCGTCAAGCAGTACACACAGCTTGTCGGTATGGACGACGTTGAGCTTGAGTTTGAGGACGAAGCACTTGATGCAATTGCCGTTATGACTCTCGAGAAAAAGACGGGTGCAAGAGGTCTGCGTTCCATTATGGAAAAAACACTCATCCCGATAATGTATTCCATTCCCTCGGATGCTACTGTCTGCAAGGTTGTAATTACTGCAGACTGTGTTAAAAACGGTGCTGAGCCCGTGCTTGTAAAGGACAGCACAAGACAGGAAAAGGTGCTCACAACCGACCTCAACTTTTCCGTTGAACAGAACAAGAAAAGAAAAACACAAAAAGCGTACTGATTTTGTGCGGTTCTAGTGTATAATACACAATATCTTGTTGACAAATATTTCCTGTTGGTATTATAATGCATATATAAGGGGACTTTAGTCCCTTGAAGCGGTTTACCGCTTAAGCGAAAGGATGAATCTCAAGTGAAAATCAGAATGAACAAGCTTGTTGCTGCTCTTCTTGCCGTTGCTCTCGTTTTCGGTGCGGTTTCCGTTATGGCAAGTGCAGCTAATGCAAACCCCTATGTTAAAATTTCCTCTATTTCAAACGTCGCTCCCGAATCAAAGGCACAGACTGTAACTGTCAGCCTTTCTCCCGATACGGAGCTTAAAAATGCTTCCATTGTCCTTACTTATGATAAGGCAGCTCTTG
This sequence comes from Clostridia bacterium, assembly GCA_017631355.1. Classification (GTDB taxonomy): domain Bacteria; phylum Bacillota; class Clostridia; order Oscillospirales; family Acutalibacteraceae; genus DTU089. Next base: position 1,955 of record JAGBTL010000012.1, on the reverse strand, counting down.
AGCATGTTAATGCTAAAGTTAATGATAATTTGGGTGATGGCAGCACAGTCACTTCATCTGCAAAGGATGGAGAGATTACTCTTAATGTAACATCTGTTGTAAATACTGATAAGTCTAACGATTTGACTCTCCTTACAATCAAGTTCGATTTTGCTAAGGACACAAAGGGTCTTGTTGAGCTTACTGCCGCTGTTGCTCCGCTTGTAACAGAAGACGATGCAAAGGCAACAATCGGCGAAAAAGAATTCGGCGCATCATTTGTTGTTGGCGAAGAAAAGGCTGAAGACGTTTACAACAACTTTGCAGGTATCGGTCTTAAGGGCTTTATCAAGTCTGCCGGTAAGGATGCTCCCATTGCAGATATCGACGTTAACGTAACCCTTCTTCCCTGTGAAGGTGAGGATGCTATCAAGCCCGTTGCTCCCTTTACACTTGAAAAGGATGACGTAATGTGCACAAAGCCCGTTCTTAAGGATGCAGATATCAAGGATTTCCTTACAAAGAACGAGGATGCTATTACGGCAAAAATCCAGGCTGTCGCCGGTAACGAAAAAATCTCCTGTGACGATTTCGACGTCGAAAAGGCAGTTATCAGCCTTGAGCCTGCAGACGCAAAGACCTATGAAGAGGGCAAGACTTACGTCTATTCCGTAACTCTTAAGCAGCTCAAGAAGACAACCGCAACTATCGAAGTTATCTTCAGACCCGCTTTTGATGACACAACTCTCTACCATAGCTCCGACATTGATCCGATTACAATGGTAATGGAAGTAAACGCAGGTAAAACTGTTAAATCGCAGGCTGAAATACTTACATATGTCAAGACCTACGCTCCCACAATTGATCAGCATATAAAGAATTCTGACGACAGATACGATATTAACGATTTCGTTCTTGACGAATCCGTTGTCGAGTTCAACGGCGCAAAAATGACAGGCAAGGAAACCTTTGTCGAAGGCGGCAATAACGTCTACAAGGTTTACTTTGACCAGGTGAACGTTCCTGCAACCGTACTCGGTGCGGCCGCACAGGCTTTCGGCAAAATCGACTACAGCCAGTTTGCAAAGGCTCAGGTTTTCGCTATCAACGAAACAATCGATGCTCTCAAGGCAATGGTTGACAGCCTCGTAAACGCAGAGTGGCCCACAGCAGACGACGTTAAGGAAGAAGAGAAGGACGACTCCAGGAGCCCGAGCACAGGCTCCTCCGTCAGCCTCGGCTTCGCCATCGCTTCTGTCGTAGCTCTCGCTTCCGCAGCAGCAGTTGCAGTCAAGAGAAAAGAAGACTGATTGATTTGAATTATGAAAGGTGTACTTCTTGATGTAAGAGGTGCACCTTTTTATGTTATCGTAGTATAAGGAGAAAAAACAAATGAAAAGATTTTTAAAAAAACATAATACGGAAAGCGATATAATAATCGAACCCGACAAAACCGAAAGAACGAATAACACCAAACCGTTGATTGTGGACGGATTGACCCGAGGCATGGAGCTTTGGCACGATAAATTTGATTTTGACAGCGAGTCAATTAAATTGATTTTGTCCGTCACTTCTTCACATCATTCGAATAAAACCGTTGGTAAACTGTGTTTGGATTTTGGTGAAGCGGTTATTGCACACAGAATCGGTCAAAACTCTGTGACTTCAACAACCGAGGATATGATTCTGGAGTTTGTTGACAATAACCCAGATTATGTTTCCGGAGCACCTATCCTGATTACAGACAGCGAGTTTTTGGATTGGTATAGTAATACTTATCGTACGGATAAACATAATATAGTTCATTTTTTGGTGTATAGCGTGGAATATTATTATGAGTTTATCTTGAACGCATTACCCGAAATAACCTTTGTCAAAATTGAAGATTGAACATATTTTATAAGAAAGGAATGTATATTATGACCCACGTCGGAACGCAAAAGCTCGAAACAGACAGATTAGTATTAAGGCGCTAC
>JAGBTL010000083.1 GCA_017631355.1 Clostridia bacterium | reverse complement strand
GAGCCCGTTGCCAAAATCCCCTCGCATCGTATCCTTGCGGTAAACCGTGGTGAAAAGGAAAACATTCTTAAGGTTTCCGTTCAGGTTGAGGAGGAAACTGCACTTTCTCTGCTTAATCAGTTATTTATCAAGAGCGGCAGCTCATCAACAGATTTCTGCATTGAGGCAGTCAAGGATGCTTATTCAAGACTTATATTCCCCTCACTTGAAAACGAAATCCGTAATAATCTTACAGAAAAAGCAAATGAACAGGCTATTAAAATGTTCGGTAGCAACCTTAAGCCTCTTCTTATGCAGCCCCCAATCAAGGGCAAAACCGTTCTTGCAGTTGACCCTGCTTACAGAACAGGCTGCAAGCTTGCAGTTGTTGACGGCAACAGCCGTGTGCTTTTCACCGGCGTTATTTACCCCACTCCCCCACAGTCAAAAATTGCAGAGTCTGAAAAGCGTGTGCTTGAGCTTATTGACAAATTCAGAATTGATTGCATTTCAATCGGTAATGGTACCGCAAGCAAGGAAAGTGAAATCTTCATTGCAGACACAATCAAAAAGGCTTCACGCCCTGTATCATATATGGTTGTAAACGAGGCAGGCGCTTCCGTTTATTCCGCATCCAAATTAGGTGCCGAGGAGTTCCCCGACTTTGACGTTTCCGTTCGTTCTGCAGTTTCAATTGCACGTCGCTTACAGGACCCTCTTTCAGAGCTTGTTAAAATTGAGCCCCGTAGCATTGGTGTTGGTCAGTATCAACACGACGTGCCCCCTGCACAGCTTGATGAATCACTTACAGGCGTTGTTGAAGACTGTGTTAACGCAGTTGGCGTTGACCTTAACACCGCATCCGTTTCACTCCTTAAATACATTGCAGGCGTTAACTCCACCATTGCAAAAAACATTGTTGCCTTCCGTGAGGAAAACGGTGGCTTCAATGCACGTACAGAGCTTAAAAAGGTTAAGGGTCTCGGACCTAAGGCATATCAGCAGTGTGCAGGCTTCCTGCGTGTGCCTGAGGGCAAAACACCACTTGATAACACAGGTGTTCACCCCGAAAGCTACGATGCCGCCAAAAAGCTGCTTGATATTTTCGGCTATTCTCAAAAAGACGTTGCCGCACAGGGTGCCGCAGGCATTGGTGGCAAGGTTAAGGATTACGGCATTGCAAAGGCTGCCGATGAATGTGGCGTAGGTGTTCCCACCCTCACAGATATTATCGGTGAGCTTGAAAAGCCCGGCAGAGATATCCGTGACGATTTACCCAAGCCTATGCTCCGTTCAGACATTATGGATATGAACGACCTTCGTGAGGGTATGGAGCTGACAGGCACAGTACGTAACGTTATTGACTTTGGCGTGTTTGTTGACATTGGTGTTCATCAGGATGGCCTTGTTCATATATCACAGATTTGCGACAAATATATAAAGCACCCCTCCGAGGTGCTTAAGGTTGGTCAGGTTGTAAAGGTTAAGGTTCTTGGTGTTGAAGCACAAAAGAAGCGAATTTCACTTACAATGAAGGGTGTTTAATAACTTTTTCAAATAGATAGTGACAAACAAAGTCAGATGTGCTATAATCTATTGGATTTTAAAGAAATGCGAGGTACTTAACAGTGCTTGAATTAAATTATGCGCTTAATCTTATTATAAAGGGTATTGAAGGTACACTTTCAGACCTTGGCTTTCAGGTTGAATATCCTGAGGGTATTCAGAAGCCCGAATTACCCGTTGCCACCATCGGCAACAAATCAGTTATTATGTATCGCGGCGAAAAGGGTCGTGTTCGCATTGAATACGAAAACAACAAATTAGCACTTTTCATTGCACGTGCAGATGAAAGCGATGCTCCCGATGATGATATGCCCCGAATTTCACTCTCACTCCTTGAGCTTGAAAGCTTTGATGAGCGTGACCTCAAGTATATCTTTGAGGAATACATTGAAACACTTGAGAAGAACTTCTCAAACAAAAATTCAATGGCAGGCAAAAAGCTGCCCACTCCCGTTTCACGTACACAGGCAAAGAGCGGTGCTCTTTCATACGATGCAAACACCTTAGGCAGTCGCTTCACAACAATTTATCCCGAACTTCGTGATGAATACAAGCTCAACATTGAAACCTACGGCGAGTTCCTTGCTGAGGATTTCTTCACAAACCACGGTAACGCCCTTGTTATTGAAACAATCCGCGAAAATGACAAGGTTAAAATGAGAAAGCTTTTCAACCTTCTCAACGATATTTATGAGGACGGCACAAACGACACACAGAGCCTTGTAGGTGTTACAATCCTTGGTGTGTCACTTGCAGATAACCCCGAGCTTATTGACAACGCTAAGAGCTATTTCAGCGACACAATGAATGAGCCTGTCAGCGAGATTATCAACTACCTCCGCAAGAGCAAGGGCGCAAGAATGCGACTTGACAATCCCCCTGTTTACAAGCCCAAAAAGGAAAAGAAAAAGGGTATGCTTTCTTCCATGCTTGGTATGTAAATAAATAAAATCAAAGCCCGCTAAGTCAATCATAGCTTAGCGGGTTTATTATATACATATTATATATAATGTAATGGTTATTATATTACATTATAAAAAACACCGTTCGGATAACCCGAACGGTGTTACTATTTAATTACGAACTTGCGATTTCGATTAAATGATTTCTTTTTTCTTTCTTGTAAGAACGAATGCTGCTGAAGATACTACACAAACTGTAGCTGCAAGAGCAACGCCCTTATCGCCGGTCTTTTCTGAGCCGCTTGAAGAACCAGCAGCTGTTGTTGAATCGTTACCTGCTGCAGCAGTTGTATCTTCTGTTTCGCCTGAATCGTCGCCACCGAAGAGACCTGCAAGGAACTCAATGATTGTGTTAAGGATTTTCTCAAACATGCTGAAGTCAAGACCGATTGACTTAAGGAAGTCTGCGAAAGCATCCGCGATGTTCATATCACCGTCAACAAGCTGTTCAACGATATCTGTGATTTCTGCATTACCGAGAGTGTTTGCGATAGCATCTGCAAAGTCTGCGAATGTTACGCCGTTGCCGTTAAGCATATCTCTGATAAGCTGAAGAAGAGCGTTGATGTCATCAGCAGTTGTGCCATCCTCTGCAGTAGTGCCGTCAACTACGGGAGCATCCTCAGCAGGAGGAGTGTTTTCGGGGTAGTTGAAGTTCACGATGCTGTTATTGAAAAGGATTGTTGATGTAACGTCGTTGTTTGCAGAAGCATCATCTGTACGGAACTCGTCTATGTAAAGGTAAACGGGAGTCTGTGCCTTTGTTGTGTCGAGAACGTTGAAGGTGATGTAGAGAAGATCTCTTGAATCTGCCTTTGAAACGCCTGAGCCTGAGGGAATCCAAGCGAAAGCGTACTGGTTGTCAACGCCAGCCTTAAGGCCTGTAACGCCAACACCGGGGAAAAACTGTGTTCCGTCTGCATCGGCAGCGAAACCAGCGCTCTTAACCTTGAGGATTGCGGGATCGTACTCAAAGTAGAGGTTAACACCTGTAAGGTTTTCAACTGCGGGTGCTGTAACTACAATTGTGAATGTAGTTGCTGTAACAGCTGCAACACCGTTTGCTGACTTTGAATACTCGCCCTCAATAACCTTTGTTGTGAGAGCAGGACCTGTTACCGCAGCACCCATCGGTGCAATCATAATGCAGATGAGAAGCGCGGAAAGAAAAATCGCAAGTGCTTTCTTCATTTATATCTTCCTTTTATATGAATTTGGGATAAACCCGTGCTATATGAGTGGGCATAGGTATAGCAACACTTATAGCCTAAAGAGATTATAGTACAATTGAATACGAATGTCAACACATAATTTGTTTTTTATTATATATATAAATATAAAAAAGCGAATAAATTCCAAAAAAAAGACAAATTACAGCTTCATCAGCTCGTCAAAAGTCATATTTTCTACGTTTTTTCCGTTATAAAAATCAATTGAGCTCAACAAACGCGATTTAATAGCGTTCCTTTGTTCAAGTGTGATGCTCTGATTATTATCCTTAACAACAGGCAGGAACACACCAAGCGAGCAGCTTTCATTGAGGCTTTCGGGAAGCATCTGAACCACCCTGCCGGCTGAAACACGCTTCATAAAGCGGCAGGCTCTGTCACAAAGTCCGCAAACGCTCTCCTCCTCCACGTATGGCAACGGAGGATTTTTAACTGCAGGTGTAACGGAAACAAGTGCACCTGTGGGACACACGTTAACACATGCACCGCAGGAAACACATTTGCTTTCACCCAATGGCAAATCAAACGCGCTCACAGGCACCGTTCCGAAGCCTCTGCCAAAAAGGCCGAGATTTTCTGTGTGCGAAATCTCCTTACAAGCGCGTACACATTGACCGCAAAGCATACACTTATTGTTGTCGCGCACAATAAAGGGATGGCTTTTATCCTTTTTATACTGTCGCACCTTGCCCTTGAACTGCATTGAAAGTGCATCGTATTTCTGCATAAGCGGTAAAAGCTCACAGGAATAAACTGCAGAGCAGCCGCATTCAAGGCAGCGCGATGCCTCCGCAACCGCCTGCTCGGCAGTAAACGTTGATGCAACCTCGCTGAAACCATTTTTTCTGATCTGAGGGTCAGCCATAGCCTGTTCATTACGCGCAATTACGCTCATACCTTCAAGAATTGCAGGGTCAAAAGCCTTATTCACCGAATATGCCGGCAGCTCAGGCGGAACCGAAACACCCTTAAGATAGCAGTCAATTGAACGAGCGGCATATTTACCGCCTGCGATTGCTCTTACGGCAATATCGGGACCCTTGTTTATCACGTCACCTGCGGCAAAAACCCCATTCATTGACGTCATATAAGTCAATTCATCAACGGAAATGGTTGATTTTCGGGTAAGCTCAAGCGAGTCAATATCCTCCCCTATCACCTTCTGTCCGATAGCGGAAATAACAGTGTCACAGGGAATAATATCCTCACTACCCTCAATGGGTACAGGAGTTCTTCTACCACTTGCATCAGGCTCTCCAAGCTCCATATTCTGCACCTTAACGCCTGTTGCTATGCCGTTTTCTGACACAACCTCAAGAGGTGAAGCAAGGAAACGGAAATTAACGCCCTCCGCCCTTGCATCGCGGATTTCATCGGGTTCAGCAGGCATTTCTGCCTCTGTACGTCTGTAAATAAGAGTAACCTCATTTGCACCAAGCCTTACTGCAGTACGAACCGCATCAATTGCAGTGTTACCGCCACCGACAACACAAACCCTCTCGCCAAGTGTAAAGGTTTCTCCCTTTGCAGCCTTGTAAAGCATATCAATACCGCCCACTACACCCTGCACGTTGTCACCGGGACAACCAAGGGAGGCAGAGCGCCACGCACCGATAGCCACAAAAACAGCATCATATTCACTTTTGAGTGATTCAACGGTAAAATCCACGCCAAGCTTCTTTGAATAGCAGAATTTTACGCCCATTTTTTCAATACATTCAATTTCTTTGTCAAGAACGTCCTGAGGCAAACGATAGTTCGGAATGCCGTAGCGGAGCATACCGCCCGCCTTGGTCTGTACCTCAAAAGCAGTTACCTCATAGCCCTCAATTGCAAGGAAATACGCACAAGAAAGACCTGCAGGACCTGCACCGATAACAGCAACTCTTTTGCCGTTAGCAGCCTTGCAGTTTGGGATGTAATCACTGTTAAAATCTGCAGCAAAGCGCTTAAGAGAGCATATAGAAACTGCGCCCTCAAGGTGTTTTCTGCGGCATTGCTCCTCGCAGGGGTGAGGACAGACTCTGCCTATTGATGCAGGAAGAGGATTATCCTTTTTAATGAGTTCAAGTGCTTCACCGAATCTGCCGTTGGCAATAAGACCCACGTAGCCCTGAACGTCCTGATGTGTAGGACAAGCCATAAAGCAGGGTGCCTTACAGTCGCCGCCGTGGTCTGACATAATCAGCGCAAGTGCCGTGCGTCTGCTTTTTTCAAGCTCGGGTGTGGACGTTGTAACCCTCATACCCTCACTTATCGTAAGCGAGCAGGCACGAAGCGGTCTGCGGCTACCCTCAAGCTCCACAAGGCAAAGGCCACATCCGCCGTAGCTTTCAAGCGCCTTGTTATGGCAAAGGTGGGGCAAATCAACACCGCTTTCAAGAATATTATCAAGAAGGGTTTTGTTGGTATCGGCTGAATATTCTTTTCCGTTGATGTAAATAGTAGCCTTACTCATCAATTATCCCCTCCGCTCTTTTTTATAATCGCGCCAAATTTACAGTTATCAAGGCATTGTGAGCAACGAATACACCTTTCGCCGTCAATAACATATGGCATTTTAATCTGTCCGCTGATAGCATTAACAGGACACCTTTTGCTGCAAAGGGAACAACATTTACACCTGTCAGCAACAATTTCAAATGAAATAAGTGACGTACACTTTTTAGCAGGGCACTCCTTGTTGATTATGTGCGACTCATATTCATTTCTGAAATATTTTATGGTGGTCAGCACAGGATTAGGCGCAGAGTTGCCAAGGCCGCAAAGTGCACCTGTTTTAATGCTTTCGCCAAGCTCCACAAGTGCTTCAATATCGCCCTCCTCGCCATCACCGTCACAAATACGCTTGAGAATTTCAAGCATACGTGTTGTACCGATACGGCAAGGCACACACTTACCGCAGCTTTCTTTACTTGTGAAATCCATAAAGAACTTTGCCATATCCACCATACAGGTGTTTTCATCCATAACAATCATACCGCCCGAGCCCATAATAGCCCCTGTTCCGGCGATATTCTCGTAATCTATAACTGTGTCAAGCATATCCGCAGGAATACAACCACCTGAGGGACCGCCCATCTGGACTGCCTTTACGCTCAAATCATCCTTTATTCCGCCGCAGATACCAAAAACAATGTCGCGGATAGTAAGACCCATAGGCACCTCAACAAGACCGCCACGCTTAACCTTACCTGCAAGGGCAAAAACCTTGGTGCCCTTGCTACCCTCGGTACCCATAGCAGCAAAGCCTTCACCGCCGTTTTCAATTATCCAGCTGACGTTCGCAAAGGTTTCAACGTTGTTAATGTTGGTGGGCTGCTTTCTGAAGCCCCTTTGTGCAGGGAACGGAGGCTTTGTAACAGGCATACCCCTGTTTCCGCCAAGTGAAGCAAGCAATGCAGTTTCCTCACCGCAAACGAATGCACCTGCACCCATCATAATATAAAAATCAAAATCAAAGCCGCTACCAAAGATATTTTTGCCGAGAATATTTCTCTCGCGCATTTCCTCAATAGCCTTTTGAAGTCGTTTAACGGCAAGGGGATATTCCGCACGCACGTATATAATGCCTGTCTGTGCGCCAACTGCAACACCTGCAATCATCATACCCTCAAGCACTCTGTGGGGGTCACCCTCAAGGACCGCTCTGTCCATAAATGCACCGGGGTCGCCCTCGTCTGCATTGCAGACAACGTATTTTTCATCGGATTGTGAATTCCTTGCAGACTGCCACTTGATATACGTGGGGAAGCCTGCTCCGCCTCTACCGCGAAGACCTGATTTTTTAATTTCTTCAATTACTCCGTCTGCACCCATTTCAAGTGCCTTTTTCAGAGCATTATAGCCCCCTGCATTGATATATGAATCTATGCTTTCGGGGTCAACCCTGCCACAGCCTGACAAGACAATACGAGTCTGACCGTTAAGGAAATGAAGCTCATCCTCGCTGAGGCGATTTTCCTGCATAAGGGTGCCGTTAACAAGCCCCTCTGCAAGCATTTTACCGCTTCCATAATCAAGCCTGCCATAAAGAAGGCTTTCCCCATTATCTGTAATGACCTCACAAACAGGCTCTGCAAAGCAAAGACCGTTACAGCCAACTCTTTCAACGGTAATATCCGTGCCCTCAAGGACCTTTGCAAACGCCTTGAGCACGTTGTCAGCACCCGAGGCAATACCGCAGGAGCCGTAGCCTAAAAGAATTTTCATACCTGCGCCTCCTCGCGAATGGAATCAATAATTGACTGTACCTTATCGGGTGTAAGCTTGCCGTATGCCTTATCATTTATCATCATAGCAGGGGCAATACTGCAGCAGCCAAGGCAGGCAACCTCCTCCCACGAAAAAAGACCGTCGTCGGTTACGTCGCCCTCACCAATGCCAAGAACACGCGCCACCGTATCACCGATACGCTCTGCGCCGTTTACGTGGCAGGCGGTACCCTTGCACACCATTATTCTGTACTTGCCCACAGGCTTAAGCCTGAAGCCCGCATAGAATGATGCAACGCCCATAATACGGCTTGAGGGAATGCCTGTTTTCTCTGTAATATATTCAACCGATGCCTTGGAAATATAACCGTCAATAGCCTGCACTTCCTGCAAAACTGCAATAAGGCTTTCCTCAGGATTACTATATTTTCCGAGAATAGCATCAATTTTATTTTTCATTTCGTTTGCCATAAAGGCGCCCTCTTTCGTATAATATATCACCTTAATTTTACAACAGAGAAAAAAGACTTTCAATAGTAAAATACGCTAAATTACAGTTATTTTTAATGGTGTTTTTATATCTTCACTTTACATTTTTCGGAATTCATTATAAAATAGTGACAGGTGATAATATGAAGGACTATGAAATATATCTTTTTGACTTTGACGGCACCCTGTGTGACACAACAGAGGGCATTTTCAATTCCGTAATTTACTCCCTCCAGTGCTTTGGAATAACCGAAACAGATCGGGAAAAGCTTCGTTTTTTTGTGGGACCACCCCTCTTTGAAAGCTACAAAACACTTTACAACGTCAGCGATGACGATGCAAAATGGCTCATTGAAAAATACCGTGAAAGGTACAGAGAAAAGGCAGCAGAGGAATCTGTGCTTTACGATGGAGTTACAGAGCTTCTGCAGGAGCTGAAGAGAAGAAACAAAAAAATAGCAATAGCATCGTCAAAGCCTAAATACTTTGTCGATGAAATTGCAAAACACCACGATATTTACAAATATTTTGACTTTATAGTAGCGGAAACCTTTGCCAACAACCATTCAAGCAAGGAGGAGCTTATAAACACCTGCCTTGATTATTTCGGTAATCCTCACAAGGCAACCGTGCTTATGACAGGCGACAGATGCTATGACGTTGACGGAGCAAATGCAGTAGGCGTTGACAGTGCAGGTGCAGTTTTTGGATTTGGCACAATTGAGGAGTTAACCACTGCAGGTGCAACCCACATTTTAAATAAGCCACAGGATTTATTGGCATAAAAGCATAAAAGGACCTTGAGAAAGCTGTTTTCTCAAGGTCTGTTTTTTATTCTGCTACACTTTCACCTGTTGCATAATCAATTACAACACCGGGCTGTGCATTGAAGCAAAAAACGTTGAAGCAGATGCCGTCACCCTCATCCTCAACGGAGTATGCCTCTATCTGCACACCACGCGCAACAAGGTCATCACCCTCAAAAACAGGAGTTGCTCTGTACATAACGTGGTTGCCTGTTTCCTCAATATAGTCCGCCACCATATTTTCAAAGGGTAGCATTCCATCAACGTTCATATAGCGTGTGCCTGTAATAAGGTTACGCTTGTTTGCATTTTCACCCGAAAGCTGAAAGCCTATAAGGTGACAGCGGTTATAAAGATATTTGCCGTCAACACAATCATATTTTACGGTGTGCCAGCCTGTGGGCTTAACCGAGCCGATTGCGCCACGCTCCTCGGTGGGCATTGTTTCCTTACCAAGGCAGGCAAATGCAACCGTGCACCTGCCGTATCTGTCAAGCGGCTCGTAAATTTCAAAATATTCATCGGTAATTTCATCAGCTGAAAACGTTGGCTCGTTGTTGTTAATAACAACGTATGCCTCACCCTCAAACCGAGGCAACTCACCCTTAAGACTGCTCACGCCGTCAGCCTTGGTGCCCTCGGTTGTGGAGTAGACTTCAGTCGTATTATTTTCCTCCGACGTAGCCTCAACAGAGCCTTCGTCTGTTGTATATATCGCTTCGCTCTGCTCTGTGGTAACAGTAGAGCCCGCATCGTTGCCTGTGCCCATGCAACCCAAAAGGGTAAGAACAAGCACAACAACAATTGCAATAATCAGAGAATTTTTATTGTTTTTCTTGGTTCTGCGCGCCATTTTACTTATCCCCTTACAAAAATTTGTTTAGTAATAACAGGGTGTGAATTGCCCTGAAGCTCACACTCACCCTCAAGGCTGAACAATGAAAAATCAAGCTCACATTTCATATCAGATGGGTAAACCCTGTTCCACTTATACACAATCAGCCTCTCAATTTTGTCAGAAAGAGGTTTTAAATCAAGGTTTTCGCAGAAGAACCATTGTCCGTTCCCGAGTGAGGTTACGTCCTCACAAGCAACAACGCTTTGTAAATGCTCTGCCATAAGCTTTTCGGAAAATGGCGTTATACACAGCTTTTCTCCCTGTAAATCCGCGAAAATGTCGGAAATCACCACTTTGTCACGGCTCTGCCGTCTGTTATTAAAAAGCATACCCTTGTTATCGTCAAGGCAAATAATTACGTTCATTAAAATCACCATATCAATTATACCACACAAAAGCAAAAAGTGGAACAGATTTTTAATCTGCTCCACCACTGCCTATATTTTGTTATAAAGCTCAGGAAAAACCTCAAGGCTACGCTTAAGAATGCCGTTCATATAGGCAATGCCCACACCATAATTCACAATGGGCTTACCCTGCTCCGTGGCAAGCCTTATGCGGTTTTTCATTTCCTTTTCATTAAGCATACAGCCACCGCAATGAACAACAAGGTCGTAGCCGCTTAAATCATCAGGAAATTCACCGCCTGACGTGAAATGAAATTCAGGCTCTGCCTTTGTGAATGCCTTTATCCAGCCGGGAATTTTCACCGTACCGATATCGTTGCATTGGCGGTGATGCGTACAGCCCTCACTAACAAGAATTTTGCTGCCGTCTGCAACATTCTTCAAGGCAACTGCTCCGTCAACAAGGGTGTTCAAGTCCCCCTTATAACGCGCCATAAGAATAGAAAATGACGTAAGCATAACCTCTTGGGGCACTATTTTTGAAACCTGACCGAACACCTGTGAATCCGTTATTACAAGGTCGGGACTTCGGGCAAGTCCTGACAACGTATTTGCAAGCTGCTCCACCTGACACACAACCGCGGTGCACTTAAAATCAAGCAGCTCGCGGAGAGTCAGCTGCTGCGGAAGAATAAGTCGGCCCCTGGGTGCTGATTCGTCAATAGGTGTAACAAGCACAACAAGGCTGTTTTCGGAAAGCAAATCGCCAACGATGTACCTCGGCTTTTCTCTGTTTTTTGCGAGGCTGCCGATTTTTTCCTTCAGTTCAAAAACGTTGATGCCCGTTGATGCGCTTACGTAAAGTTCGTTTTCGTCGGCTTCAGGAATTTCAACCAACAAATCGCATTTGTTATATGCCACCACAAAGGGAATTTCTCTTTTTTTGAACTCGTCAATCAGCTCGTTATCGCAGTCTGTAAGCCCCTTTGTGCAGTCTGCAACAAGGACAGCAACGTCAGTTTTGCCGAGAATTTCCCGTGTTTTTTTAACTCGCAGCTCACCAAGACCGCCCTCATCATCAATACCAGGTGTGTCAATAATCACCACAGGACCAATAGGCAAAAGCTCCATAGCCTTTTTAACAGGGTCGGTTGTTGTGCCCTTAACCTCAGACACAACAGCAAGCTGTTGACCTGTGACCGCATTCACAAGGCTTGATTTACCTGCATTTCGCAGACCGAAAAAGCCGATATGAACGCGCTCGCCTGAAGCAACCTCATTTAAACTCATAGTAAAACCTTCCTTAGGGTGAAAGGAATTATCCGAACCGTGTTTTCTACAGGCGGATTTCCGTTCATCCTGCGTTAAAATACTCGCCAATCCGTCAGGATTAGCTGCGTTTTTGCCTTGTCTGACCAAAAATCCGTACTGTAGAAAATCTTT
>JAGBTL010000082.1 GCA_017631355.1 Clostridia bacterium | reverse complement strand
TATTGAGGCAAATGGCTCCGGTGTAATCACCGCAGGTGATATTAAAGCTGATTCAGAGGTTGAAATTCTCAACCCCGACCATCACATTGCTACACTTGATGCTGATGCACATGTAACAATGGAGCTTACCGCAGATAAGGGCAGAGGCTATGTTTCTTCTGACAGAAACAAACAGATTCTTGAGCCTGCAATCGGCGTAATCGCTATTGACTCAATCTATACACCCGTATTGAAGGTGAACTACACAGTTGACAACACTCGTGTAGGACAGATTACCGACTACGACAAGCTCACAATTGAAATCTGGACAGACGGAACAATCTCCGCTAAGGACGCTGTTTCTTATGCTGCTAAGATTCTTACTGAGCACCTCAATCTCTTTGTAGAGCTTTCTGATGACGTTTCTAACACAGAGATTATGGTAGATAAGGATGATACAGAGAATGGCAAGGTTCTCGAAACAACTATCGAAGAGCTTGACCTTTCAGTTCGTTCATTCAACTGCCTCAAGAGAGCCGGTATTAACACTGTTGAAGATTTGATCAACAAAACAGAAGATGATATGATGAAGGTAAGAAACCTTGGTAGAAAATCTCTTGAAGAGGTTGTTGCTAAGCTTGCTTCACTTGGTCTTTCTCTTCGTGACGAGGACGAATAAGTCCACATTTTCGACAAAGGAGTGATTTAGATGCCAGGAACAAGAAAACTCGGCAGAGCGAGCGATCACCGCGATGCTATGCTTCGCAATATGGTTACATCTTTACTCGAGAACGGTAAGATGACAACTACAGTCACAAGAGCGAAAGAAGTTCGCGCTATGGCTGAAAAAATGATCACCCTCGCAAAGGTTGATAGTCTCCATAACAAGAGACAGGCTTTGGCATACATTACTAAGGAAGATGTCGTTAAAAAGCTTTTTGACGAGATCGCTCCTAAGTATAAAGAAGTTAACGGTGGTTACTGCCGTATTATCAAGACTGAAGCTCGCCGCGGTGACGCAGCAGAGATGTGCATTCTTGAATTAGTTTAATCTAATAAGTAAACGCCCTGCATTAAGTTGCAGGGCGTTTTGATTTTTGTGTAAAATAAAAAGACGAAGGAAATTTCCTTCGTCTTATACTTTTTGTCATTCCTTACCAAGCACAAGCTTTGCGATTTTGTAAACGTCACCGCAGCCAAGGGTGAGAACAAGGTCGCCCTCGCAGATGTTTTCCTTGAGGTAATCAGCAACCTTGGGGAAGGTGTCAAACCATACGCTGTCGGGAATTTCATCGGCAAGGTCCTGTGTTGAAATGCCGTATGTGTTTATTTCACGTGAACCCATAATTTCTGTAAGAACAACCTTATCTGCAATTGAAAGTGCCTTTGCAAATGCTTCAAGGTGCATCTTTGTACGGCTGAAGGTGAATGGCTGGAAAACTGCCCAAACACGGTTGTAGCTCATTTTCTGCGCCGCATTGAGAGTAACCTCAATCTCTGCAGGGTGGTGAGCATAGTCGTCAACAATATCAGCACCATTGTAAGCACCAAGGTATTCAAAGCGTCTTCCTGCACCCTTAAAGGTTGCAACGCTAACTCGGCACTGCTCAAAGGAAGCACCTAAGTACATTGCTGTGCAGATTGCTGCAAGTGAGTTAAGCACGTTGTGTTCACCGGGAACGCTTAATTCAATTCTGCCAAGGAGCTCACCCTTGTGGTAAACGTCATAGCAGGGGAAAGCGCCGTCCTTCCAATCAACGTTCTTTGCAACGTAGTCACAGTCGTCGTTTTTGCCGAATGTAATCATTGTTTTGCCGTTAACACCCTGAACGCTGTCAATGGTGTTTTTGTCATCACCATTATAGATAACACACTTTGTTGACATATCGGCAAATTTTCTGAAGGATGCTTCAAGATTTTCAAGAGTCTTGAAGTATTCCATGTGGTCACGGTCAACGTTAAGTATTACGCTGATATCAGGTGTAAGATCAAGGAAGGTATCCTTATATTCACAAGCCTCGCACACAAGAATATCGCTTTCGCCAACTCTGCCGTTTGTGCCTGTAAGGGGAAGTCTGCCACCAATAACCGCAGATGGATCAAACTCGTTCTCAATAAGTATGTGAGTAAGCATTGAGGTAACCGTTGTTTTGCCGTGTGTACCGCAAACACCAACACAGTTGTCATATTTACGGGTGAAATAGCCGAAAAGCTTACTACGCTCAAACGTGGGAATGCCCTTTTCCTTAGCTGCAACAAGCTCGGGGTTGTCGGGTAACAATGCGGCTGTGTAAACAACCATATCTGCACCGTCAATGTTTTCAGCCTTCTGACCCATTACAACGGGAATGCCCATATTGCGGATTCGCTTAACTGTATCAGATTCATTGTTGTCGGAGCCTGTGAGATAGTGACCCTGTGAATGCAAGATTTCAGCAAGGGGACACATACCGCTGCCGCCGATTCCAATAAAATGGATTCTTTTTGCGCTTTTTATTGCTTCATCAATAATCATGAAACATTGTCCTTTCGAAACTTATGAATTATAAAGATTATACTCTAAAAATTTTAAAAAATAAACCCTAAATTAAATTCTGTAACAGTTTTGTTAAAGATATTTGTCAACGCCTCGTTTTACAAGACCTTTTCTCAATAAAAGACCAAGTACACCACAGGAAATAACCTCGCCCGCCAGAACCGTCAGGAAGAAGTAAGGGTATGCACCCTCAAGGTTGTACACGTAAATAAGAATAAACGGCACGATAATGGCGTTAGCTAAAATGGGCGGGATAGTGGCTAAAATTGGCTTTTTTCTTAAAAAATAGGTGCCGATTGCACCAATCAGGGTAGCCAGACTGCCAAAAATAACGTCTGTAACAGCACAGCCTGTGAGAAGATTTGCAAGCAAGCAGCCAATAAATACCCCGGGAATAGCGTAGGGGGTAAAAATGGGCAGTATTGTCAGCGCCTCAGACAGTCTGATTTGTATTGCACCGCTTGACAGATTGAATGCGGCAGCAATATAGGTCAGCACAACGTACGATGCGGCAATGATTGCACCTGCAGCAATGCCACGGATTTTCCTTTTGTTTTTCATTTTTTTCACTCCATAGTTTTGTTTTGGGCAAAAGCCCCGTGAGGATGGTTTCGAACTCACGATTTTATATCATTTACATAGATATCGGGGTGCATATTTATGTAATAATATACTTGAAAAAACTATACCGCTGATATATTATAAGGGTATATATTAAATGAGGTGATTGATATGATAAATGTCACAATTTGGAACGAAGGCCGTCACGAAAAGGAAAGCGAATCAGTTAAGGCTGTGTATCCTGACGGTATTCACAACTGTATTAAGAATTTCCTTAAGGTTAACGATGACCTTAACGTAAGAACTGCAACACTTGATGACCCCGATAACGGATTACCTGAGGACGTGCTTGAGAGCACAGACGTTCTTCTTTGGTGGGGTCATATGGCACACGAATGTGTACCGGATGAGTTAGTTGAGCGCATTCACAACCGTGTAATGCGTGGTATGGGCTTCATTGCTCTCCACTCTGCACATTTTTCAAAGCCCTTTATAAAGCTTATGGGAACAACCTGCTCACTTAAGTGGCGCGACGGCGACCGCGAAAGAGTTTGGTGCATTGCACCTAATCACCCCATTGCAAAGGGTCTTCCTGAATATTTTAACATTCCTGTTGAGGAAATGTACGGCGAACGCTTTGATATTCCTTCACCTGAGGAAACCGTTTTCCTTGGTTGGTTCAAGGGTGGCGAGGTTTTCCGTTCAGGCTGCTGTTGGACAAAGGGTAGGGGTAGAGTGTTCTACTTCCAGCCCGGTCACGAGGAAAATCCCACATACTATATTCCCGAGGTACAGAAGGTTATTACAAATGCCGTTTATTGGGCTGCTCCCAATGAAATTGTAAAAGAAATCGATTGTCCTTGGGTAGAGGTAACAGAGTCATTCTACGACGGACCCAATAAATAATTATATCACAATCTATTTGTGTAGTAAAGGGGTATTTATATGCTGAAATATTTGTTTCAGGGCGATTCTATAACCGATGCTAACAGAGTTGATATTGATGAGGGCGTCGGCAGCTGTCTGTTTGGCTACGGCTATCCCATACTTGTTGCGTCAGAATATCTGAAAAGCCACAAGGGTGAAATTGAGTTTATTAATAAGGGCGTAAGCGGCAACAGAATAGTTGATTTGTATGCGCGAATAAAGGATGATATCATAAACCTGAAGCCTGACGTTATGTCAATACTTATCGGTGTTAATGACGTCTGGCATGAGCTTTCAGTTCAGAATGGCGTTGATGCTAAAAAGTATGAATTGATTTATTCAATGCTCATTGAGGAAGTTAAAGAGGCATTGCCTGATGTTAAAATTATAATTTTAGAGCCCTTTGTGCTTAAGGGCACCGGCTCCGAAATGTATTATGACGTGTTCCGTGAGGAGGTACAAAAAAGAGGCGAGGCAGCACAAAGGGTTGCTGAAAAGTACGGCCTTTATTTTGTTCCGCTTCAGGAGGAGTTTGACAAGGTCTCTGCAGATGGTGATACAACCTATTGGACAACAGATGGTGTTCACCCGACAGCGGCAGGTCACCAGCTCATTAAGGAAGAGCTTGCTAAGGTTATCAACGAGATAATATAAAAACAAAAACTTGCTATACGCTTGTATAGCAAGTTTTTTATATTAGTGTGATTCCTGTTGTGTTTTCGGGATCTGCAACGTTGAGGATATAATCTCTGCCGTTGAGTGCTCCGATTTCCTTTAGTGCGTTTACAGAGGTATCAAAGGCAAGCTGAGGCGTGTTGTTCTCACGGCTCAGGTGAGCAAGTGTAACGTGGGTTGTTCCCTTGTTGATGAGTGCAGTGAGCACGTCTGCACAGGCATCGTTTGAAAGGTGTCCTATATTGGACAAAATTCGTTTTTGCAGGGGATATGGGTAGGGTCCTGTTCTCACCATAGCCACGTCGTGGTTAGATTCAATATAAACCATTTTTGCACCTGTAATTGCTTCAAGCAGCTCGGGTGAAACGTAGCCGGTATCTGTTGCAACAGCGGCACGTGTAATGCCGTCGCAGGCGGTAACTACGAAGCCTCTGCCATCAGCACAGTCGTGTGATGTTCTCACAGGCTTTACGTTTAGCCCTGCCACCGATATATCGTCGGTGTTTATAGCAATATCAACGTGCTTGTCTGTAAGCACACCCTTTTGCTTTAGTGCAAGTATGGTGCCGGGTGCACCGTAAACAGGTATTTTGTGCTTTGCTGCAAACACACTAAGACCGCAAACGTGGTCGGTGTGCTCGTGAGTTACAAATATACCCTTGATGGTATCAACGTCAATACCCATATTTTTCAGCATCAAGTCAGTTTGCTTGGCACTTCTGCCCACGTCAACGAGGATAGCACCCTGATTATCCCCTATGTAAACAGAATTGCCGCTGCTTGATGAAAACAGCGGACAAAACTTAAGCATATTTATTAATCCTCGTCAAAGCTTACTCTTGCAATATCTGCACCAACTGCAGTAAGCTTTTCAACAATATTTTCATAACCTCTGTCAATGAGCTTGATGTTGCCGATAGAGGTTTCACCGTTTGCAATAAGACCTGCAATAATCATTGCAGCACCTGCACGAAGGTCATCTGCCTCAACAGGAGCAGAGTGAAGTGAATCAACACCTGTGATAAGAGCGGTGTCGCCGTTTACTATGATGTTTGCACCCATTCTTCTGAGCTGGTCAATGTATTTGAAGCGGTTGTCCCACACGTCCTCAACAACAGTGCTGTTGCCATCACATATTGTGAGAAGTGTTGCAAACTGCGGCTGCATATCTGTGGGGAAGCCGGGGTGAGGGCTTGTCTTCACACGGCAGGCGCGAGGTCTGCCACCCTCGGATATAATGCGAACGCTTTCGTCACCCTCAATAACAGTAACACCACAATCCTCAAGCTTGTTGCTGATTGATTCAAGGTGCTTGGGGATAACGTTGTCAATAAGCACGTCACCGCCTGTTGCTGCAGCAGCAACCATATAGGTGCCTGCCTCAATCTGGTCGGGAATAATTGAATATGTGCAGCCGTGCATTTCGGAAACACCACGGATTTTAATAACCTCGGTACCTGCACCGCGAACGTCCGCACCCATGGAGTTGAGGAAGTTTGCAAGGTCAACAATATGAGGCTCTCTTGCAGCGTTTTCAATTACTGTAAGGCCTTTTGCCTTTACAGCGGCTAACATAGCATTTATTGTAGCACCAACAGATACAACGTCAAGGTAGATTGAGGAGCCGTAAAGCTCATCACACTTAACGTCAACAATGGCGTTGTCTGTGCTTACGGTTGCACCGAGTGCTTCAAAAGCCTTAATGTGCTGGTCAATGGGGCGAACACCGAAGTAGCAGCCACCGGGGAGGGCAACACTTGCACAACCATATTTACTGAGCAACACACCAAGAAGGTAGTATGATGCACGAAGCTTTCTTGTCATTTCATCAGGAATGGTGATGTCCGCCTTAACGTTTTTGGAATCAACAACCATAACGCCGGGCTCAGGCATTGTAACCTCTGCACCGATATAACGGAGTATTTTTCCCATCATTCTGACGTCGCTTATTTCAGGCACGTTTTCAATGCGACAGGGCTCACCTGCAAAAACAGAAGCCGCAATAATAGGTAACGCCGCATTTTTAGCACCGCTTATTGTGATTTTACCGTTGAGTTTGTTTCCTCCGCGGATAACAAATCTTTCCACAAACCGCACTCCTTAAACTCGTAATTATGCTGATTTCTGCTGAAAAAATCTGCAGAAAAAATCTATTATAGTTTAACCTAAAGTAGTATAACACTTTTACAGAAAAAATGGAAGCATTATTTTGAATATAAGGAAAATTTTTTAGTATAAAAAACGGTGCCTGATTTGTGAGCAATACACAAAACATCTGTTTGCTTATTTCACCCACAGAAGTTTATAAAAGTAGGGATATGCGCTGAAAAATTGGGATAGCGTTGTGCGGCTTGTTGAGCCGGGGTCGTTTATATAAAAAGCATCTGCGGTAAGCGTGGTTGTGCTCTTTATTCCTGTTACAACAACGTAGTGCTGTCCGCCGTTACTCTTTTTTGCACCCACAATAACAGGCTTGCCCTGAAGGAGAGCGTTGTAAATAGTTGGAAGATAGCCTTGTGAAGTGCTCACGTTGTAGCTTGTGGGCCAGTAAACGGCACCACCCGACGTGTATGACAGCCTTTTCGCCATTTGATGAGGATAGATAACTGTGCCTGTGCGGTAGCTTTCGGTCATTGCAAGGGCTGTAGTAGCACAACCGATACGCCCGATGCTCTGTCCCGAGCTACCGAGTGTCACACCTGACCAACGAGGGTCGGTCTGCTTGTAGTCGGGAACGCTTAACCTGATTGCCTTGTATGTGTATTCAGGCTTGTCGGACGTCAGATAATTACGGCTGACATAGCCGATTTTGTTGCCGTGATATATAATCCGCGCAAATCCATCGGTTACCGACAAAACGGTTACAGGCGTGTTCAACGTAAGGCTGTCCTTGATTGTACCATTTGTAGAGGCAGTGCTTCTGACTCTCAGCGTACCCGATGAAAGCTTCACGTACCTTACAGCGGATGAAACCTGATAAATATAGCTTTTGTGACAGTAGCCGTAGCTGTTCTGTGCGTATTGAACGTGCCAGAAGTCACCGCTTAGCTCAAGCAGGGTAACGTAGCTGTTGCGGGGAAGGGTAGTCCTGACGTCAGCGGTAGCGGATGGTGAGGAGCGCACGTTAAGTGCGCCTGAAGACGTGCTTACACGACCTGCACCTGCGATTATGCCTGATGCCGAAGCCTGTGCAGGCACGAATAATGATATTGTTAAAAATAAAACTGCCAGAGCAGCGGATAAGAATTTTCTCAAAAAAATCACCTCGTATGAAAAGATACATAAATCTTATCACACGAGGCGTTGCTTTTCATTGCACAAATATTGGAATCAGGAGTTTTGCTCTATAAGCTCAGCGGCTATTGACTGCAGCTCCTCCATGGAGGATATAAGACCTATACGAGCCCTGTAATTGGCTGCACCGTGAAGGCCCTTTGTGTACCATGCAGCGTGCTTTCGGGCTTCGCGAAGACCAACGTATTCGCCCTTGTATTGGCATATTTTTTCAATATGCTTCAGCATAACAAGCATTTTTTGCGATACGGGAGGCTCGGGTAAAACAACCTCGTGGTCAAGGTACGCGTTAATTTCGGCAAAAACCCATGGCCTGCCGAGAGCACCTCTGCCAACCATTACCATATCACAGTCTGTTTCTTCAAGCATTTTTGCGGCTGATTTTCCATCGACAACGTCGCCGTTTCCGATAACGGGAATGCTGACAGCCTCCTTTACCGCTTTTATTATGCTTTTGTTAACAGGCGGAGCATACATCTGCACCTTTGTCCTGCCGTGTACTGTTATTGCGGCAGCACCTGCCTGCTCGCACATTTTTGCAAGCTCAACGGCATTTATGTTGTTGTCATCCCATCCGGAGCGCATTTTTACAGTTACGGGCACCGTAGATGCTTTAACAACCTCTTTCACAATGCTTGCGGCTAATTCAGGGTTTTTCATGAGCAGAGCTCCGCCGCCTGATGATGCAACCTTGGGTGCAGGACAGCCCATGTTTATGTCAATAAAATCAGGTGAAAATTCCAACGCCTTTTCAGCGGCAATTGCCATTGTTTCAGGGGAATTGCCAAAAATCTGTGCACCTGAGGGACGCTCGGTTTCCGTGATATATAATAGCTCAGCGCTTTTTTTGTCACCAAGGCTTATTCCCTTTGCACTTGCCATTTCACCCACGGTATATGCGGCACCGTAGCTGCGACAAAGCTCACGGAACGCTCTGTCTGCAACACCTGCGAGGGGAGCGAGAGCAGCCTTTTCAGTTATTTCAAGATTACCTATTTTCATAATGCTCACCAATCTACAAAATCTTTTAAAAGAATAGCACGAAATGGTGAGTAAATCAAGAGCAGTATGAACATTGAATCCTACACTTTTTGCCATATATTGTTATTTATATTGATTTTGTTGTGATATATTGGGAAGTTTCACAGTTTTTTATGTGTATGTTTGTTGAAAGTGATAATATTAATTTGTTGAATTTTCTTGACAAATATGTTATAATTCAATGGTAAAAGTCTAACTTTTTAATTGGAGGAATATCACATGAAGACAAGCTTCAAAAAATCCGTAGCTGTTCTTATGGTTGCGCTCATGCTCCTTTCAGCATTCAGTGTATCTGTTTTTGCAGCAACAACTTACTCAGTAACATACAAACCTGGTACTTATGCAAAAGAAACTGATGAGTATGTTCAGGATGGTATTGAAAAGAACGAGTATATTAACCTTTTAGGTGCAAAGTACACACGTACAGGTTATACTCAGTTAGGTTGGTCAACAAACAAGAATGGTACAACAAGAACCTACACTCTTGAGAAGGCTCAGAAGATTACAAAGAACCTTACACTCTATCCCTATTGGACAGTTAGTAAGTACACAATCACATTCGCTGGTGGCGAGTTTGGTGAGGGTACAGTTCAGACAAAGGAAGTAAACTTCAATAAAAATACAAAAGCTCCCGGTGCAATCTTCACACGTGAGGGTTACATTCAGGTTGGTTGGACAGCAACTGTT
>JAGBTL010000081.1 GCA_017631355.1 Clostridia bacterium | reverse complement strand
GGCCTTCCTTGATCATACGGGGAGCAGAACCGTGGATAGCTTCAAACATTGCATACTGCTTACCAATGTTTGCGCTACCAGCTGTACCAACACCACCCTGGAACTCGGCTGCTTCGTCAGTAATGATATCACCGTAAAGGTTGGGAAGAACAAATACCTTGAAATCTGTTCTGCGCTTTTTATCAATAAGCTTTGCAGTTGTGATATCAATGTACCATTCGTCTGTAGTGATTTCGGGATAATCCTTTGATATTTCTTTACAAAGGTTAAGGAACTTACCATCAGTTGTTTTGATGATGTTAGCCTTTGTGATGATGGAAACTCTGTCCTTCTTGTTGTTGCGAGCATATTCGTAAGCAAGCTTTGCAATACGCTCTGTACCTTCTGTTGTTGTTACAACAAAGTCCATAGCAAGCTCGCCGTCAACGTCAACACCCTTTGAGCCAACTGCATAAGCACCCTCTGTGTTTTCGCGGAAGAATGTCCAGTCAATGCCTTCCTCGGGGATTTTAACAGGTCTAACGTTTGCAAAAAG
Source organism: Clostridia bacterium (assembly GCA_017631355.1). Classification (GTDB taxonomy): domain Bacteria; phylum Bacillota; class Clostridia; order Oscillospirales; family Acutalibacteraceae; genus DTU089. Next base: position 3,051 of record JAGBTL010000081.1, on the reverse strand, counting down.
GTCAAGAGCCTTTCTCATTGCAACGTTTGCGCTTTCAATGTTGGGAAGTCCGTCGCCCTGCTGAGGTGTTGTTGTGGGTCCTTTAAGGATAACGTCACAAGCCTTAAGCTCTTCCATAACGTCATCGGGGATAGCCTTCATAACCTTTGCGCGGTTTTCAATTGTAAGACCGTCAATGTTCTTGAATTCAATCTTACCTGCATTAACGTCTTCTTTGAGAATAAACTTAAGAACGTTTGCTGCTTCGTTTGTGATAATCGGACCAATACCGTCACCACCGCAAACGCCGATGATGATTTTATCAAGTGATTTGAAATCCTTGAATTCTTTTGTTGCCTTGATTTTCTGGTTGCGCTCATCCTGCTCAATGAGGAGCTGTCTAAATTTAGCGAGAGCGCTTTCAATCTGTACTTCTGTCATTATTTGTTTTCCTCCTTGGTATAATCAAGTAAGCCGCCTGCAGTAAGAATGTCAATCTGTCTTTCAGATACGTCGCAGATGAGCTTGTATTCTTCGTTTTTGGTTTCGTTTTTAAGTGTGATTTCCTTGCCTGCCTTGAGCTCTGCCTTGATTGCAGGAAGTGAAAGCTTGTCACCAACAGAAATCTTATCGTAATCATCAGCATCAACAAAGTTAAGGGGAAGAATGCTTGCATTAACAAGGTTAGCCTTGTGGATACGAGCAAATGACTTTGTGATAACTGCCTTTACGCCAAGGTAAAGGGGAACAAGTGCAGCATGCTCTCTTGATGAGCCCTGACCGTAGTTGTTACCACCGATGATTATGCATGAGCCAGCCTCTTTACAATGCTCAGCAAAGTTTTCGTCACACTGACGGAAGCAGAACTGTGAAAGATAGGGGATGTTTGAACGGAAGGGGAGAATCTTAGCACCTGCAGGCATAATGTGGTCTGTTGTGATGTTGTCTTCAACCTTAAGAACTGCAGTTGCCTCAATTGAATCTGCAAGAGGGCTTGTCTTGGGGAAGGGCTTGATGTTGGGACCATAGTAAACCTCAACGGCATCTGCCTCTTCCTTTGTTTCTGCAGGAAGCTCAATCATATTGTCATTGATGATGAATGATTTGGGAAGTGTAACTGAAATATCATCTGTGCATGTTGTAGCATCAGTGAGCACACCTGTGATTGCGGAGATTGCTGCAGTTTCGGGAGAAACAAGATAGATCTGTCCGTCTGCTGTACCGCTTCTGCCTTCAAAGTTACGGTTGAAGGTACGGAGTGATACACCTGCTGTTTTGGGTGACTGACCCATACCGATACAGGGACCGCAAGCACTTTCAAGGATACGAGCACCTGCATCAATCATATCAGCAAGAGCACCATTGAGTGCAAGCATATTAAGAACCTGCTTTGAGCCAGGTGCAATACCAAGTGAAACTGAGGGGTGAACCTTTTTGCCCTTAAGGATTTTAGCAACCTTCATCATATCAAGGAGTGATGAGTTTGTGCATGAGCCAATAAGAACCTGGTCAACCTTTATCTGACCGATTTCAGCAACAGATTTAACGTTATCGGGCATGTGAGGCATTGCAGCAAGAGGCTTAAGTGCACAAAGGTCAATATCAATTACTCTTGAATACTCTGCATCTGCATCGGGAAGAAGTTCAACCCAATCCTGCTCACGGCTCTGTGCCTTCATGAAGTCGTAAGTGATTTCATCTGAGGGGAAGATAGATGTTGTAGCGCCAAGCTCAGCACCCATATTGGTGATTGTTGCTCTTTCGGGAACAGTAAGAGTTTTAACACCCTCACCACCATACTCAATAACCTTGCCAACACCACCCTTAACGCTGAGAATTCTAAGAACCTCAAGAATGATGTCCTTTGCTGCAACGTAAGGCGAAAGCTTGCCTGTAAGGTTAACCTTGATTACCTCGGGTACTGTGATGTAGTAAGCGCCGCCACCCATAGCAACAGCAACGTCAAGACCGCCTGCGCCCATTGCAAGCATACCAAGTCCGCCGCCTGTGGGTGTGTGACTGTCAGAGCCGATAAGAGTTTTACCGGGGATACCAAATCTCTCAAGGTGTACCTGGTGGCAGATACCGTTACCGGGGCGTGAATATCTTACACCACGCTTTTTGCAAACTGTCTGAATGAATTTGTGGTCATCAGCGTTTTCAAAGCCTGTCTGAAGAGTGTTGTGATCAATATATGCAACAGAGAGCTCAGTTTTAACTCTGTCAATATCCATTGCCTCTAATTCAAGGTAAGCCATTGTACCTGTAGCATCCTGTGTAAGAGTCTGGTCAATTCTGATACCAACCTCATTACCGGGAGCATACTCACCATCAACGAGGTGATTTTTGATTATTTTCTCACATAAAGTAAGTCCCATTTGTTCATCCTCCAAAAAGTTGTTCAAATTTTTAACAAAGGTATTTTAATATATTTTGAGGTCTTTGTCAACGAATATATAAATAATATAATATGTATTTATAAAAAATAAAATGTGACAAATATTGCACTTTTTTGTTTATTGTGCTATTATTAATTAGTTAAAAAGGCTTTTCAGGTTACAATAAACATTGGTGATGTTTTTTGTATAACGATTTATATTCCTTTTATAATTTTGATGCACCTTGTCCTTCCGGTATTACGCCCGATAACAACGATAAAGCTGACGGTGTTTACGATTCTGTTGGTAACGATGGAAGCGTTACTGTTTGCAAAAACGGCAAATATATTCATTGCCTGACAATTATCGGACAAATAGAGGGGCATTACAGCTCACCATCTAACACAAAATCAACAAAATATGAGCACATCATTCCAAGGCTTGTTGCAGTTGAGGAGGATGACAGCATAAACGGACTGCTTATCATCCTTAACACTGTTGGTGGCGATATTGAGGCAGGTCTTGCCATTTCAGAGCTTATTTCAGGTATGCGGAAGCCTACGGCATCTCTTGTGCTTGGCGGCAGTCATTCTATCGGTATTCCTCTTGCAGAAAGCACAGACCGCTCCTTTATTGTTCCGACAGCCTCAATGACCGTGCATCCTGTGAGGATGAATGGTGTAATACTTGGTGT
>JAGBTL010000080.1 GCA_017631355.1 Clostridia bacterium | reverse complement strand
TAGCTTTCATTTTCATAATCAAAGAACACAAAATATGCTCTGTACAAGGCAGAGTATGTAACAACTGTATTCTGTACATCATCGAGCTTCATGCCCTTTTTCTCAATGCTTTTCTCAATAGCATTTGAATAAATAAGGTGATCCTCCCCTATGCCTGAAAAAGTCAGCTTTCCCGTGGAAGCATCTTCAACAAGCACTGCCACAAGGCTTACTCCTGTTTCCGTTGCAACAGACACTCTGAAATTATAATTATCAGAAATAATTGCTTCAACAGATTTTGTTTCACAATAGGTTTTCACAGGATTACCAACAAGGAAATAAACCTTTTGTATATTCTCTAAATCATAGCCCGATATACCAACATCGACAGAAAGACCGTCAGCTTCATCAAGCTCGGTTGCCACAATAGTTTCCATCTCCTGTTTTGCCCTATTTTTGTCCTCATCTGTGGGCAAATACCCCTGCGAAGCGCTTACAGGACAAACTGATACTGCAATTATTATGCAACAAAGCAAGGTTCTGACAAGATTCTTCAACATAACAATACCGCCTCATCAGGATGTAAATTATTATTGAAATTCACCATTTTTTATAACTCAATTACCTTTTTATTTCCGTTCCAGATAACCTCAAGGGTTACGGGGATATTTGACTTTGCCACGATTACAGGCTCATCTGCTGTGCTTTCTCTTGCTTCACAGATAAGTGTAAGCTCGCCCTCTGTACCGAAGGGATATTTCTCCACACCGTGACGGTCTGTAAGGTTAACGTGCCACTCAATCTTGTTTTTTACAGCATCGGGCTTAATGCCGAAAACGTATTCAAACATTATTGATATGGGGGAAATACCTGTCCAGCCAACGAAATCGGGCTGTGATGAGCTTCCCTTGGCAGCCCTGCCATCAACAAGCTCCGGTGCATAGTTCTCAAAAAGAGTGTTAGTGTCATTAAAAACGCTAACTACTGCATCAAGGTGAGAGCAGGCAATTTCATGCGAAAGGTCATATTTGCCGTAAGCGTCAAGACCCTTAAGCACCATATAGTTTGTTGGCGCCCAAACGCTACCGCACCAGTAACCGCCCAAAGGATTATATTCAGGGTGGTCCTTTGAAAGGGTTGGTACGCGGTGCTCTGTTTTGAATTCGTTTTCATTGTTAAGGTGGGCAATAAAATCCTCTGCCCTGTCCGCAGGCACACACCTTGCAAGGAGCGACCAGAATGCACCGATATGCTTCACACCGTTAAAGGTATCATCATTTTTAAGGTCGTAGTAGAACTTGGTGTCTTCATCCCACAGCTTTTCATTTATAACCCTGAAAAGGTGGTCTCTTTCAGCGGTAAGCTCGGCTACAAACTCTGTTCTGCCAAGAACCTCTGACATTTTCAAAAGGATGTTACAGGCATTAAGCTCCTGCATACAGGCATCTACCCACACCATGTGACCGTGGCTGTAGCAAACGTGGTATTTTTCATCAAGTCGGGGACAGTTGTCCATACCACAGCCGTAGCCCGAGGAAAAATACGTGCCGTCGCGCCAGGTGAAATGCTCCTGCATCCATTGGTGGTAAGCAACAAGGCAGGGATAAACCCTGGAGAGCCTTTCCTTATCACCAAAATTAAGGAAATAATCCCACTCACACCACGCCAGAACCTCAGGTCCTGTTGACGAGGGGTCGTGACGGGGGAAAATATCCTTACCATCCTCCTCGTCAATCTGACGGCAGATAAAGCCGTCCTCGTGCTGATGAGAATAGAAGTTATCAAGAGTTTCCTGAAATTTGAAAATTCTGTCCGCATATTTACCGAACATAAGCATAAAAGCGGAATCCCACATAAAGATGCAGCCGTTAAAGGCGGCATCTATATAACGGCTGACAAAGCCGTTTTCCTTCGTAGGCATATAAAGGTTGCCAAAGGCAATTTCCCACGCTCTCCAATAGCAATCAATGTAATCCCGATGCTTATCCCAGAGGGGCTGTGGGAGATCACCCTTAATCGCTTTAAATTCGGGAATAGGGGTCATATCCGGCTGGGAGCCGATAAAGGTATTTTCCTCCATCAGCTCCTTGTCGTCATAAGTAATTTCACAGTTTTGTCTGAATATTCCTGCCATTTAATTACACTCCGAAATATTTTACAGCGTTGTTATAGGAAACATCCTGTACAACCTTTGAAAGGAATTCAATATCGCAAGGATATTTGCCCTCCTCAACCAAATCGCCGAGAAGCTCGCAGAGAATTCTGCGGAAATACTCGTGGCGGGGGTATGAAAGGAAGCTTCGTGAGTCAGTAATCATACCAACAAACTTTGAAATAACACCAAGGTTCATAAGGGTCTGCATCTGTGTGCGCATACCGTCATAGTTATCATTGAACCACCATGCTGAGCCGAACTGAATTTTTGACTCTGCCTCATCGCTCTGGAAGTTGCCCAGCATTGTGCCGAGAACGTAGTTATCCTTGGGGTTAAGGGTGAAAAGTACAGTTTTAGGTAATCTGTACTCTGTATTCATTGCATCAAGAAGCCTTGAAAGGTTAATTGCGATTTCATAGTCTGCAACTGAGTCATAGCCTGTGTCGGGACCAAGCTTTTTGAACATTACGCCGTTGTTGTTACGCATTGCACCGATATGGATTTCCATACCCCAGCCAAGGCGTGCATATTCATTTGCAAGGAAAAGCATAAGCTCTGTTTTATACTTATCAACCTCGGGTGTGGTAAGCTCATCACCTGCAAGGCGCTTTTTATAAATAGCATTGAGCTCATCCTCACCTGCTCTGTTATAGGGCACGTAGGTAAATGCATGGTCAGATGCACGGCATCCCATTTCCTTGAAGAATTCAATTCGTGAAAGCATAGCAGCCTTAAGCTCTGTGAATGACTCAACCTTTTTACCCATTACGTTTTCAAGAGCCTGTACCCACTCATTATAACCGGGAAGCTCAATACCGAGAGCCTTATCAGGGCGGAATGCAGGAAGCACCTTACACTTGAAGGACTTGTCCTCGCTGAGGAGCTTGTGGTATTCAAGTGTATCAGCCGCATCGTCTGTTGTGCAGACAAAGTTAACGTTGCTCTTTTCAATAAGCTCACGGGGAGTAAAGCCTCCTGCCTTGATTTTTGCATTTGCCTTTTCCCAGATTTCATCACAGGTTGCAGGTGAAAGTGGCTCGTAAATATCAAAATAACGCTGTAATTCAAGGTGTGTCCAATGGTAAAGAGGGTTACCGATAAGGTTAGGCATAGCGCTTGCCCACGCTTTGAACTTTTCATAGGGTGATTTGTCACCTGTAATGTATTCCTCACTTATACCGCAGGAGCGCATACCACGCCATTTGTAATGGTCGCCTGCAAGCCAAAGATATGCAATATCATCGGGAGTTTTATTCTCATAAATCTCCTTAGGCTGTAAGTGACAATGCCAGTCAAAAATGGGGGTATTTTCGCATGCGGCATATAATTTTTTTGCAGTTTCGGTAGAAAGGAGAAAATCCTTATCCATAAATTTTTTCATAGTAAAACCTCCGAAAAGTTTTCTGAAAATATTTTAGCACAAAAAAACGTGCTTTTCAATCACCGCACAGGCAAAAAGAGTGTAAAACGCCACTAAAATTTATGTTTTATCATTACGTAATCCAAATAAAAAAATAGCCGTCTGAAGCTACTCCTCAGACGGCATTTTCATCATAATTTAATTTTAAACACAAGTTTGTTTGCAAAGTCAGATGACTCATTCTTTCTGCAGGGTGCGTGTGCATCCTGAGGGAAGAATACTGCAAAATAGCCTTTTTTAAGCTCAAAGAACTGACCGTAAGGTGCATCCATAAATGCAATATCACAGCCCTCCTTGAAATCCTCGGTTACTTTACACTCGTCGGTAATTGCCCAACCGAAGTTTTCGGCACCGTCAACCATAACCTGCACGTCGGCATATTCTCTGTGTGCCTCGTACTTAAGGGGATTGTCGGGGTTTACTGTGTATGTAGCAACGTTGCACCAGGCATTGTCACCGTCAATGTCAATTCTGCCCTCTGCAAAGGGCGCCTTTAAAAAGTCCTTATAAACCTCCTCAACTCTTTCAAAGCCTTTAAGACCTGAAAAATAGAGGCTCATATTTTCAACCTTATCGTAAATCATTCGT
>JAGBTL010000079.1 GCA_017631355.1 Clostridia bacterium | reverse complement strand
TCCATTTCCTATGATGGTACGCGATTTCCAAAGCGTTGTTGGTATTGAAGCAAGGGAACAGTTTGTTTCAATGACGGGCGAATTACCTGATGCAGTTGTTGCCTGCGTTGGCGGTGGCTCTAACTCAATGGGTATGTTTTCAGGATTTTTAAATGAGCCTGTTGATATTTACGGCGTTGAGCCTCTTGGCAGAGGTCCAAAGCTTGGGGACCATGCCGCAACTCTTCAATACGGTGAGGAGGGTGTTATGCACGGCTTTAACAGTATTATGCTAAAGGACGAAAACGGCGACCCTGCTCCTGTATATTCCGTTGCAAGTGGACTTGACTATCCGTCCTCAGGCCCGGAGCACGCATTTTTGCACACTCTTGGCAGAGTAAAGTACGATGTTGTTGATGATGAGGAAACAATTGATGCATTCTTTGAGCTTTCAAGACTTGAGGGAATTATCCCTGCTATTGAAAGCGCCCATGCAGTAGCATACGGAATTAAGCTTGCTAAGAAAATGGGCAAGGGCTCTGTCCTTATCTGTCTTTCCGGCAGAGGCGACAAGGATATGGACTATATAATCGAAAACTACGGTATCAGATAAAAAGCAAAGGGACCTGCGAATTTTCGCAGGTCCCTTTTTTATAAAAACAAGCCGATATGTGTCGCTTATTTACACATTTTGTGTGGGGCTTTTGCAGTCTGCATTAATTTTGTTGACTTTTTATCTTCGCTATGTTACAATTATTATGTATAACTGTAAAAATATAAGGAGTACATTATGAAAAGAAAAATTCTTTTAATGCTTACAATTGTGGCAATATTAGTATGTGCTTTTGCATTAAGCGTTAGTGCAGAAACCGTATTAAATTCACAGGACAGCAACGCTTACGGCGATATTTCACTTTTTGATGCGAGTATAGCTGTTGGTAGAACAGACCCTAAATACGGCTTTACCCCATACATTGATGCGGAGCATACTACATATGCAAGAATGGTAGTTGGTGACGGTACAACATTCTACACATTCCCAACTGCATATGCTCTTTCAAGCACAACATTTTATGGCAGTGGAGATAAAAGCTTGCTCGTTTTGGATATGAAAAGCCTTAACAGCGCAATGGAAGCTGTAACAGGTAAAAATCCAGGATGGACAAAATATTCTATCTACCGTTTTGAAATGCCATATAATATGGTGTATGTAAACGGTGACACGGCGCAAAAGTTTTCCGATTGGACAAACATAGTTGAGCTTTATTTGCAGCCTAACTCCTCTGTAAAGGACACAGGCAAGACAATGATTTTCTGGAAGTGTATTAACCTTGAGGTAATCCACAACCTTGACACCTTTGTGTTCAGAGAAAGTTGCTTGGGTGGGTCATTTGAGGGATGCGCAAAGCTTACAAATATAACTCTTGGTGTATCCCCCGAGGTAACTAACACAGGTGATAACTTCCTTAACGGATGCACAGCGCTTCAAAGCATAAACTTTAAGGAGGCTTTCCCTAACCTTAAAACAATCGGCAAAAATGCCTTTTATAACTGTCAGGCGCTTACAGCTATTTCAACAGACGGACAGGCAAACGAATTTGTTATACAAAATTCTGTAACCGCCATAGGATATAGCTCCTTCTATAACTGCAAGGGAATGCAATATGTCTCAATGCCTTCTGCCTTGGCAACTATTGGTTACGGTGCATTCCAAAGCTGTACAGGCTTAAAGACCTTGTCACTTCCTGCGACATTAACAGGAATGGAGCAAATTGTATTTGACGGATGTACAAGCCTTCTTTTCGTAGATTTTAATGACAACCAAAATGTATTTAATGTTGACAAGTACGGTCAGTTCAGAAACTGCACAAGCTTACTTGCAGTATCACTTCCCGATAACTTTAAGTACATTTCTAACCAGATGTTTAAGGGCTGTACATCATTAAAGGCAGTATGCTTGCCAGCCAACCTTACAAGAATAGACACTAATAGCTGGTCAGATGACCCATTTTCCGGATGTACAAATATGTACTTTGTTCAAAATTCATTTGAGGTAGTTGACGAAAACGGTAATTTCTATACTGCTGAAACATTTGTACAGCCAGAAAGACCTGATGTATATTATATGCCGGAAAGCCTTTCTGCACTTTGTACAAACAAAACAAGTGGAAAATGCTTCTCAAACAGCTATTACCTTAACCCTGTTATCGTATTTGGCGAAAATATGACAAAAACAACTCTTGGCGACGGTATTTTCTATGAGTGTGGAAACAACGGTACATTGGGTAGCGGCATAACAGTAGTGTTCCTTGGAGATATGGAGCAGGTTACAGTACACCCAAGAGCAAGCAGATCAAAGGGTGTTAAGTATGTTTTTGCTAACAAAAACGATAAGAGCTTAGCTGATGTTAATATTATCAGTAACACAACTGATAGCTATGTGTTAAATGACAAAACTGAGGGCTTCTATTTCTGCAACGGAAATTGCTACTACCTCTTTAACGGCGTTAAGTATAAGGGAACATACGATGATTCTGTTTTGACAAAGAATGAGGGTGCAATTCACTTTGCAGAGCCAGATAAGTCAGTTGTAACTCCCGAAACCTGTACAGATAACAGAAAAGAGCTTACATACTGCTTCTGCAATGCTGAAATCGGCAACGCCGAGGTTGAAAACACAGCCTACGGCCACGCACACAGCGTTTTCCTTGATTTGGTTTATGCAAGCTTCTTAACCGACGGTTATTATAGCTACAAGTGTGAAAGATGTGACGATGTAAACAATGACAAGGTAGCAAAGGCACTCTTTGTTTGTCTTGGTTACTCTGCACCTGAAGCAAACGGCAACGGATTTGCTATCGGCTATAAGGTTGACCACCAGGCTATTTCAGATTATCAAAGCATTAAGGGCAAGACCTTAAAGTATGGCTTGTTCTTGGTGTCAGCTCAGGCACTTGGCGATAATGATATATTTGCAAATGACGGAAGCGTAGCTGACGGAGTTGTAAATGTTGAAATAAAGAGAGAAGATTTCGTTTCATTTGAATTTAAATTGACAGGCTTTGTTGATGAATACAAGAGCAAAAAGCTTGCAGTTGGCGCATATGCAGCCGTAAGCGATGAAAACGGAACCGAATATTCCTATATGCAGGATAATTCAAAGGGCATTTCCAACGGAAAATACTATTTTGTTTCATATAACGAC
>JAGBTL010000078.1 GCA_017631355.1 Clostridia bacterium | reverse complement strand
TGGATTAACGCAGTAAGAAATGACCTTGACCCCGTTGTTTTACCCCGTCAGGCACTTTGTGTAACACAGATTCTTGAAGGAATATATGAATCTGCCAAAACAGGTAAACCCGTTTATTTCGATTAAAATTGTCCATTATGCAGGTTTGTGCTCAGGGCAGTATCTCATACAGCACCATTCGCACAAACCCGCATCCTGAACAATTTACTTTGTAGTAGGTTGTTGGAGAGTTAGATACAGCACCGCTCGGGCAAAACGGCACACTAAAGCAATTTTAATTCAAAATGTCAGGGTTTCAAGTGCTCGGGGCGGTATCTTAATACAGCACCGCTCGGGTAAAACGGCACCCTGAAGCAATCAAGCTCAAAATATAAGTTTTTTTAATAAATAATAATCAAACAGGTGAAATAAAATGAAATTTGCAGTACAGTTATATTCAGTTCGTGACCACGTTCAGAACGGCGAGGACTTTTTAGACGTTCTTGCTAAGGTTAAGGAAATCGGCTTTGATGGTGTTGAATTTGCAGGCTATCACGGCTATTCAGCAGAGGCTCTCAAGGCTCGTTGCGATGAGTTAGGTCTTGAGGTTGTTGGTTCGCACGTTGGCATTGATGATTTCAAGCCCGACAAGATGGAGGCAACCCTTGCTTTTGCAAAAGCACTTGGTTCAAAGTATATTGGTGTTGGCGGTGCACCTCATTCAACCTTTGAGGAGGCTGATAACACAGGTGCAGTGCTCGGTGCAGCCCACGTAAAGGGTCAGGAAATTGGCGTGAGCACGTATTATCACAACCATACCGAGGAGTTCACACCTCTTAAGGACGGCAGAAATGCAATGGATATCATTTCTGATTATTGCTTGCTTGAAATTGATACATATTGGAGCTTCTGTGCAGGCATTGACAATGCGGAATATCTCCCTGCCCATAAGGATAAGATTGCGCTTGTGCACGTTAAGGACGGTGTTAATCGCAAGCCTACTGCACTTGGTGAGGGCGAATGTGACCTTGCAAAGGTTAAAGAGGGTGTAGAGGCAATGGGCCTTGACTGGATTATCCTTGAAAATGATGATCCGGTACCCACAGGTCTTGATGATATTACAAGAAGCTACAAATGGCTTAAAGAAAACTTTTAATGGAGAGATATTATGAAACTTGGTGTACTTACTAACTTATTAGGCAGCGTTTCACTTGAGGAAGCGTTAAAATATTTTTCAAGCCTTGGTCTTGAAATGGTGGAAATCGGTTGCGGTGGCTTCCCCGGAAAGGCACACGCTGATCCCGATGTTCTTCTTAACGACGATAAGGCGCTTGCAGATTTCAAAGCGCTTCTTGAAAAATACAATGTAGAAATCAGCGCACTTAGCTGTCACGGTAACCCTGTTCACCCTGACAAGGAAATTGCAAAGAGCTTTGATGAGGATATGCGCAAGGCGGTTTTGCTTGCTGAAAAGCTTGGTGTTCATCAGATAAACACCTTCTCAGGCTGTCCCGGTGACTGTGAAAATTCAAAATATCCCAACTGGGTAACATGCCCTTGGCCAAATGACTTTGGCGAAATTCTTGACTATCAGTGGAATCAGGTTCTTATCCCTTATTGGAAGGAATTTGTTGAATTCAGCAAGGCTCACGGAGTTGATAAAATTGCTCTTGAGCTTCATCCCGGCTTCTGCGTTTATAACACAGAAAGCCTTCTCAGACTCCGCGAGGCAGTAGGTCCCGAAATCGGTGCAAACCTTGACCTTTCACACCTTATCTGGCAGGGCATGGACCCCATTGCAGTTATCCGTGCTTTGGGCAAGGCAGGTGCCATCTTCCACTTCCACGCTAAGGATACTAAGATTGATGCACTCAACACAGGCGTTAATGGTGTTCTTGATACAAAGTCCTATGCAGATGAAATTAACCGTTCATGGATTTTCCGTACAGTTGGCTACGGCAACGGTGAATCATATTGGCGTGACGTTATCAGCAACCTTCGTATGGTTGGCTACGACTACGCTATCTCAATTGAGCACGAGGATTCCCTTATGTGCCAGAATGAAGGTCTTGAAAAGGCCGTTGACCTTCTCAAGAAATGCTTGATTAAAGAAGGTCTCACCGACGCCTGGTGGATTTAAAGGTTATTGCACGCGCCTTTTCTGATTTAGTCACCCAAACTCGCGTACTTTTGTACGCTTCGGGGCTTCTAAATCAAAAAATCCACGCACACTAACTCTTTAAATCGTAAAAAGGTCATTGCACGTGCCTTTTCTGATTTAGTCACCCAAACTCGCGTACTTTTGTACGCGAGTTCTTTTTAATTAAAACATTAAATTTGTTGTGTTGTTTTTGCGTAAACCACTTGCAATTTTCAACAAATGGTGGTAATATAGTAAAAAATAGTGTTGAAAGGAATGCTCTATATACTATGAAAAAGAAAATTCTTGCTATCGTTATGACTGCGTGCATTTTTGTAACCGCATTTGTTTCTACTGCATTCGCTGCAGTTAACCCTGAAATTGACACAGAAATCCCTGTTAAGGCTCGTTTCTGCCCCGGTGCAGTTATTGCTGATGATTCCTTGGGTGAGATTGTTCTTATTGGTAACCCCTCTTCATACGGATGGGAAATCAAGATTGTAGGTGGCGACTGGATCCCCTATGACGGTGAACCCCTTGATCAGTATGATGACGGCGCATTAATCAGATATTTCGCAGCTAATGAGGCTGGCGTCTATGCCTATTCAAACGAGTGCGTTATTTCAATTGCTCACAACCCCATCGGTTCATACAAGTATGATGGTATGTATCACTGGCGTGAATGCTCTGAATGCAATGGTCAGGCAAACAAGGGTGCTCATACAACTCTTGATGAGGGTATGGACGACGCAGCTGTTAAGGAAAACATCTGTGAGGTTTGCGGTCAGCAGCGTACAGCTCAGTACACAGGCCTCAAGGCTTTCTTTGCATGGCTTATGAACTTGATTACAACTCTCTTTATGTAATTTAATTTTAATAAAGGGTTCCGCGGAACCCTTTATTTTTTTGCCCTTTTATTGCACTATATTTCTTGACAAAGCCTGTGTATTGGGTTATATTTAAGTGTACGTTAAATTTATACTGTATTTTTAGAAATAAGGAGTGTGACAGCGTAATGGATTCAGGCAGTAGCGGACATGGGCGAAGTAGCATGTATATGACCACAGCGATTAAATCAGCCTACATTCATGGGGCTGTTGTCACATTCTGATCTGCATTTGGGGTGAATTGCCCTTAGTGCATATTGATTTGTGTTTTCGCTGAGTCGCAAGACTCGGTTTTTTTATTGCAATTCCCCGTTACTATTCTGTCGGAATAGCTTAATGCTATAAAAACAAGGAGGAACGGACAATGACCAAAGAGGTTTTTGAAAGGCTTTTACACGAAAAGCAGTACAAGGCCATAAAAAGTATTTTTGATACAATGAATCCGGTTGATACAGCGGCGTTGCTGCCGGAGTTTGAGGACAGACAGCTTGTGTTATTATTCAGGCTTATTCCCAAGGAAAATGCCGCAAATGTTTTCACTTATATTGAGCCTGAGCATCAGCAGATTCTTCTTGAGGCTTTTACAGACACAGAGCTTGAAAATATTATGGACGATATGTTCATTGATGATACTGTTGATATTATTGAGGAAATGCCCGCGAACGTTGTTGAGCGTATGCTTGCAGCCGCAGGTGACAAGCGTAATGCAATCAACGTAATTCTCAAATATCCCGAGGATAGCGCAGGCAGCATTATGACCCTTGAGTACATCAGCCTTTATCCCACCATGACTATCGGTGATGCACTCAAAAAAATCAAATCACGTGGTGAATATTCAGAAACAGTTAACATCTGTTACATTGTAGAAAAGCACAAGCTTCTGGGTACCATTTCTGCAATGGATTTGCTTACCTGCGACGATGATGAGCTCCTTTGTGACGTTATGGATGACAATCCCATAACAGTTCACACCCTTGCTGATAAGGAGGATGTTGCTCAGCTTTTCAATAAGTACGACGTTTTCGCAATTCCTGTTGTTGACAAGGAAAATTGCATGGTTGGTATCGTTACCGTTGACGATGCTATTGACGTTATTCAGGAAGAGGCTGAAGAGGACTTCCAGAAAATGGCGGCTATTGCCCCCACAGACAAGCCCTACCTTAAAACGTCAGTTTGGGATTTGTGGAAGGTGCGTATTCCCTGGCTTCTTTTACTTATGCTTTCTGCAACCTTTACAGGAATTATAATTTCATCCTTTGAGGATGCTCTTTCAAGGGTGGTAGTGCTCACGGCATACATTCCCATGCTTATGGGTACAGGCGGTAACTCCGGTAGCCAGTCATCAGTTATGGTTATCCGTGGTCTTTCCCTTGGCGAGGTTGAAGCAAAGGATATTTTCAGAGTGTTCTGGAAGGAAACCCGCGTATCAGTTCTTTGCGGTGTTTCACTTGCGGTGGCATGCTTTGTCAAGATATTGCTCATTGACGGAATGCTCCTTAAAACCGATGGCGTAAACGAGCTTGTGGCACTTGTTGTTGCCCTAACGCTCTGCGCAACAGTTATCTGTGCAAAGCTTATCGGTTGTGTGCTTCCCATTGCAGCAAAGATTTTAAAGCTTGACCCTGCTGTTATGGCCAGCCCATTTATTACAACTATTGTTGACGCTGTTTCATTGCTTGTGTATTTCAGCGTGGCAAGGTCCTTTATTCCCGGACTTTCATAAAAAACACACTAAGGTGATTATATGTTAAAGTTTAAAAACGGCAAATTCAGAATAATGCAGGTCAGCGACCCTCAGGATTTACAGTATATCCGCCCCACAATGGTGAGAATGCTCAATATGGCTTACGACAGCCTTAAGCCTGACCTGATTGTGCTTACAGGTGATAATATTCTTGGCAACCACCTTTGCGATGCCCGCATAGGCTCACGCCTTGTTATTAAGGACAAGGCAGGGGAGGCAGCCGCAATGAAGACTGCTATTGATAAGCTGCTTGTTCATATAGATGAGCGCAATATCCCATTTGCAATGATTTACGGCAATCACGATGACCGCAACCGTCTCACCAAGGAGGAGCAGGCAGATTTTTACAGAGCCTACAGCGGCAACATCGGACTTGATGGTACCGATAGTGGTGATTGCGATACGTATAACGTGCCCATTTATTCCGAGGATGGCGAAAAGGTGAAATTCAACCTTTGGATGCTTGACTCTGCCTGGCACGATAAAGAGGAAGATAAGTGCTATGAGTACGTAAAGCCTCAGGCTATTGAATGGTACCGCAAAAAAAGCGCGGAGCTTAAGGAGGCAAACGGCGGTGAGCCTGTGCCCTCACTTATGTTCCAGCACATTCCCATGATAGAAATCCTTGAGCTTGTTGAGGAGTGCAGCAAGGACGCTGAGGGTGCAGTTCCCGGTCCTGACAACAAGTATTACAAGCTTAAGCCTCAGGTTGGCGGTGTAATGGGTGAATATCCCTGCACAGTTTCCGAAAAGAACGGTCAGCTTGATGCTATCAAGGAGTGCGGTGACGTTAAGGCAGTTGTTTTCGGTCACGACCACACAAACTGCTTTGAGGGTGTTGTTGACGGTGTGAACTTTGTTCAGAGCTCATGTGCATCCTTCCGTTGCTACGGCACAAAATCACGCGGTGTAAGAATTTTTGATATTGATGAGCAGACCGGTGAATATGAAACAACCTTCCATACATATAACGCTATCTGCGGCAGCAGCCTTGCCGATGAGCTCCGTTATATCTGGGATGCTGACGGTATGCTTAAGCAGAAGATTGCTTTGATTGCAGGCGTAGCTGCAGGTGCAGGCTTGCTTACGTTTGGTGCAGTCAAGGGAGTTAAAAAGCTTTTGAAGAAATAAGAGAGGAATTGCAGCGGCTATGAAAAACTGTAACGTTATATCTCACAGAGGTGCAAATCAGGTTGCTCCCCAGAATACAATAGAGGCTTTTGAGAAATCTATTGAAATCGGTTGTGACGGCTTTGAAACTGATATCCACCTTACAAAGGACGGTATTCCCGTAGTATGTCATAACTTTACTATTAACGAAACCTCTACAGGTAAGGGTGCTATTAAGGATATGACACTTGAGGAGCTTCGTCAGTATGACTTCGGAAGCTACAAGGGTGACCAGTTCAAGGGTGTGAAAATTCCCACGCTTGATGAGTTCCTTGAGATCAGCAAAAAAATGGGCGATAAAATGAAGGTCCTTGATATAGAGCTCAAAAGCGAAAAATTCGGCGAGGCAGGTACTGAGCTTGCTGAAAAAACAATTGATGCTGTTAAGAACCACGGACTTTTTGATAAGCTGCTTATTTCAAGCTTTGACCCTGCAATTCTTGTTGTATGTAAGAAAATTGACAAGAACTGTAAAACAGGTATTCTTTACAGCCCCGATAACCTTGTTTCAATTAAAATTTCTGCACGTCCTGTAGCTTTCGCAAAGGAAATTGGCTGCGATGCACTTCACCCCTTTGCAATGTACGTAACACGACTTTACGTGGAGCGTGCTCACAGAGCGGGCTTGCAGGTTAACCCTTGGACAATTAACAAGGAGCTTACAGCAAAGCACCTTATCAAGCTTGGTGTTGACGGTATCATCACCGATGACCCCGGTCTTATGAATAAGCTTTTAGGTAAATAAAAAGGACCGCAATTCCATTTGGGATTGCGGTTGTTTTATGCTAAAAATAAACCCTCTGTTCATTGAACAGAGGGTTATGCTTTAATTAAAGATCGCTGAAGCCGTTACCACCAAAGAGGATGAAGAAGAGCTCGCTGAGGATGTAGAACAAGTCCATAAGTGCATAGCTGAAATCAAAATATGCTGTATTCTCTTTTTCACCTGTGGGGTTCTCGGGTTCAATCTCACCGTTTTCAATTGCCTTGATTCTGTCATAGATGTTGTAGAAGCGTGTTTTTGCAGCAGCTTCCTCGTCGGAATCAATAACAGTGTTTTCAAGCATTGTCATAGCCTGCTCAATAGCCATTTCAAGCTCTGCCTGATCATCAGCTGAAACGTTTGTCATATCAAGATTCTGAGCCTTGATGATATCATTCATAAGACCCTTTGTCTTACGAGCGCCGTTGAACTGAGGGAATACGTCAGGATATGAGTGAACGCTTGTGAAGTTACTGTCCATAATGATTGAGCAAGCAAGCTTCATAAATACGTCGTTAGAAGCTGAGCTTTCATGTGACTGCTCAAAGAAGTAGAATGTTGTCTCGGGGAGAAGACCTGTGCAGATATCAATAAGGTTGTGAGGATCTGTGTGGTCATGCTCGTCGGGGTTAGTACAGTTAGAATGTGTGGGAACATAATCAGCGGGAAGCTCAACGTTGTTCGCAATACCGTAAGCACCCATTGATGTTGAATCAATCTGAATAATACCGTCTGAGGGGATGTTCCATGAATCTACGATACGGAGAAGGGGAACGTTGTAGTCAACAATGTCAAATACCTGAACGCCATCTTCAACAGCCTCAAGGATGTGCTGGTCAGAGTTAAGCTGTGCCTGGTAGAACCAGTCTGTCTGCTCACGAATCTTCTCCATACCCTCTGCCATGAGGTAGTTCTCACGAGCACCGGGATAGTTGCCTGATGGGCAAAGAGCCCAAAGTGCAGTTGAATAGCCAGCGTATTCGCTGATAAATGTTTCAAAAACGATGTCAAGAAGGTTCTGAACATCTGCGTTGGGTAAGAAACGAAGAACAACGTTGATAAGGTAACCAAGGTCTTCACCAACGAGTGAGGGGAGCATTTCCTTGTAGAGCTCCTTGTCATCGTCCATAAGACCAAACTCAAGGATTTCACCAACGAGTGTTGAACCATCAAGTGCAGGTACTGCAAAAACGATTTTATTAAAATCATCTGCTAATGAACGACCCTGCTCATCATACATCTGCATGAGAGCATTGAAAACTGAACCGCCCTGGCTGATAGGAACGATGTTAACCTTATCATAGCCTGTCTGCTCCTTAACGCTCTGTACGAATTCGTCAAGTCTTGTTGCGATATCAATCATATTGTCAAGTGAGGGATAGCTGAAAACGAAAAGCTTATCGCCACCTGCATGCTTAACGAAATACTCCAAGGGGAAGTGATCAAAAATTGTTTCCTGATCATGCTGTGAAAGAGTATCAAATGAGCCGCCGTAGTATGTAGCACGGATATCGTTGATGAAGTGACCTGTTTCGTCAAGCTTCTGCTTGCCTAACAATGTTTCACTAAGTACGTCAGCAACAGCGTGAGCAGCCTTCTGCTCCTTATCCTCCTGCTTGCCGATCATTGTGAGAAGGGGAATAAGTGCTTCCTCAAGAGCTGCACCGGCAATCTCAATTGTTGTGTCCATAAAGAAGGGCATTTCATATTCGTTGCCGTTAGCGTCAAGCGCTACGTTGCCATTCTCGTCATAGAGCTTTGTTTCGCTCTGGAAAAGACCGGGAACGATGATTGTAGGAATAACATCCTTGTCAACAGGTACATATGGTGTTTTTCCACCAACAAGTACCGCGCTTGCGCTGGTAGCAAAACTACTTGAAAGTAACATTACAACAAGTAATAATGCAATAATTTTTCTGCATTTTTTCATAACAAAAGTCCTTTCTTATTGTTATTGTATTTACACAGCATATATTATAACAATAAATGTTAATTTTGTAAATAATTTGTTAACGGCGAAAACACCAAAAATGATAGTAAATATATGTATAATATAAATAAAGAATGCAGGCTTGTATACCTGCATTCTGAGAGAAATTTAATTAAAGATAATCACGGATATCAATCGTAAGTTTTTCTTCAAGGTTTATTAATCTTTTACAAATATCCTTTGCTTTTTCACTTGCCGCCTCATATTGGTTAAGATAT
>JAGBTL010000077.1 GCA_017631355.1 Clostridia bacterium | reverse complement strand
ACTCCTTTATGGCTTCGGCAGGGTAGAGGCTTTCCCTCGCGACGTGTGGGTTAACCGCATTGTAGAAGAGCTTTATCCCGACGGACTTCCCGAATGTATTAAAAATACTGAAGGAATAGCTCAGCAGTACCTCTTCCACTGGCGCAGATTCTTGACGCTTGATTAAATTGCGAATTTTGTCACTTGTTCACCTTGCAGTATCGCATACAGCTTCGGTTCACAAGTAACAAACTTCATCAATTTTCTCTGCGCTTTTGGTGTGCTTTATATAACGTTTTTAAAACGGTGTTCTGCATCAAAATCGCAAAAATCTGGAAAGACGTGATTTTGCGTGTAATTTGAGATAATAACGAATAAAAAAAGAAACCTCATTGACTCCTGCGAGCCAATGAGGTATTTTTTATGTCCTTTTAACTGATTTTTCTGCAATTTTAAGTAGCTCTGACAAGGGGACTATAAGTATTCCGCACAGGAGATTTCCCACGCCGTGAATTGCATCGTAGGGAAGCCCCGCCACAATCCAGGCTATTGTGCCCTCAAAATTGAGGCTGTACATAATCGCCTGGAAGGGTGCGTACAGGGTGCCGTATAAAAAGCCGTGGAGTGAGCACACAATACAGTACACAATAACAGCCTTTTTCCGCGATATATTCTGTGGGAGAAGCATTGCCACACCCCACAAAATTGCCCATATATAAAGGTAGGGAATCCACCATGTACCGAAGCCGTTAAGCAGCCCTGTAAGAAATATGAAGATGTATATGGGATACAGAGCCTTTTTTCGGTAAACGATAGTCATTGCCATAATAAGGGTGCCGATAAAGTGAACGTTGGGTATTACCTCCATAATTACCTTGGAGGCGTACATCAATGCACCCAGCATACCGAAAACGGCAATCTCCTTGACATTAACTTTTTTATTCTGCCTTAAATTCATAAGTAGCACCGGCAGTTATAGGTGTTGTATCAACACCGGCAGTTGCGTAAACGCCATTTTCATAGAATGCCCAATATTTGCCTTCAGCATCATAGTCATAGGTAATACCGTTTACGGTTTTCACATATAAGCCGTACTGAGCCTCTTCGCCTGCAATGAGCTCAAGCTTCAGCAGGGCGTTACCCACAACGTTTTCATCTGTGTGAATTTCAAAGTAGCTAACGTTACCGTCGGCATCTGTTACTGCAAAGTCAAAGACTGTTGCGCCTTCACCAAGGACGGTTTTGTCCACCACGGGTGCAGCCGTGTCAGCTGTCTGAGTAGTGTTCTCGGGGTCTTTTACCTCGTCTGCTTTACCGCATCCGAACATTGTGAGTGCCATAACCGCAATAAGCACAAATGAAAGAATGCAAATTAAATTTTTCTTGAAATTTGTTTTCTTCATAGAACTTCTCCTTTAAATTATTTACGTTATCAAGTAATTCTTTACAGGCGCTCGCTGTATAAGCTGAAAACAGCTTAAGATAACGGCTGTATCGGTCAAGTATTCCGACTTAATACAGATTTTTCGCCTTCTCACATTTCTGCAATGGCTTGTCCGATTTTGCGGTAAATCGTAGAAAAATCCTTACGTGCATTTCACGGCGACGGGCTCGTTCGGGATTTGCACCCGATTCCATAAACCGACAAAGGAAAGTATATCACTATTCTGTAAAAAAATAAAGGTGTAAATCCGAAGAAATACACCTTGTTTTGATGAATTTTATTTGTGATAAAGCTTTTTGCTTTCGTGATGGGGCTCACAGGTAAGGTTGATACCCAGCTTTCTGAAGGTGTCTCTGTCAACCTGTGACAGAATAACTGTGGCGTGTGCCTCACTGCCCTTAAGCTCCTTAAGTGCGTCAAAGGCTTTCTTTGCTTTTTCGCTTGTAACAGCGCTCATTGTAAGGGCAATAAGCACCTCATCCGTATGAAGTCGGGGGTTGTGGTTGCCGAGAATGCTTGTCTTAAGTGACTGAATGGGCTCAATGATTTCGCGCTTGATGAGAAGCTCCTTGTCATCAATGTCAGCAACCACCTTTAAGGCATTGAGAAGCACGGCAGAGGCAGAGCCTAAAAGGTCGCTTGTTTTACCTGTAACAATTTCACCGTTAGGAAGCTGAAGTGCAACAGCAGGTCTGTTGTTTGTTTCCTCGCTTCGTGTGAGGGCGGCCTTAACGATGGGGCGAACTGCCTCAACCGTAATGCCTGCCTGATTCATAAGGCTTTCAATCTTGGCAATTGCCTTGTCGTTGTTCTGACCCATTTTCTTGTCGCAAAGGGTGTTGAAGTAACGGCGCACAATTTCCTCGTGTGATGCCTTGGAGCAAACCTGATCGTCAATAATGCAGTAGCCTGCCATATTAACGCCCATATCTGTGGGTGATTTATAAGGGCTTTTGCCCTCAATTTTTTCAAACATTGCATTAAGCACGGGGAATGCTTCAACGTCACGGTTGTAGTTTACGGTTGTTGTGCCGTAAGCCTCAAGGTGATAGGGGTCAATCATATTGACGTCGTTAAGGTCAGCTGTTGCTGCCTCATAAGCAAGGTTTACAGGGTGCTTAAGGGGAAGGTTCCATATAGGGAAGGTTTCAAACTTGGCATAGCCGGCCTTGATACCTCTTAAGTTGTCGTGGTAAAGCTGTGAAAGGCAGGTTGACATTTTACCGCTGCCGGGACCGGGTGCGGTCATAATAACAAGGGGACGGGTTGTTTCAATGTATTCGTTTTTGCCAAAGCCCTCGTCACTTACAATTTTCTTTACGTTGTAGGGATAGCCCTCAATGGTGTAGTGCATAAACACCTTAACACCAAGGTTTTCAAGCTTTTCCTTGAACTTGAGGGCAGAGGGTTGTCCGTCATACTGTGTGATAACAACGCTGCCAACAAAAAGACCTGCACTTGTGAATGCATCCATAAGGCGGAGAATTTCGCTGTGGTAGGATATTCCAAGGTCGCGACGGATTTTGTTGCTTTCAATATCTCCTGCGGAAATAACGATAACAACCTCGGCGTGGTCCTTCAGGTTAAGGAGCATCTGCAGCTTGCTGTCAGGCTTGAAGCCGGGCAACACTCGTGATGCGTGTAAATCGTCAAAGAGCTTGCCGCCCAATTCAAGGTACAGACGACCGCCGAAATCTTCAACGCGTTTAAGAATCTGCTCGGACTGCTTTTCGATGTACATATCGTTGTCAAAGCCAAGCTTTCTTTGGAATACCATACTATCACCCTTTCACAAACAATAATTTTATCAAATAGCAGACTTTTTGTCAACGAAAAGCCTTTGTTAAAATGTAGAAAAATAACGGAGTATTTTGGTAATAATTGAACAGATGACAGGCTTTATTACAGTTGACTTACATATAGATGATATTATATAATATAAACGATTAATACATTCACAAAGGAGCACGTTATGGATAATTTCCACGATAGATTCAAAATAAAGGCCTCTCCCGTAGCAAGGGACAGCCACGTTGTGGTGCGCAAAAACGTAAGGTTTACAGTTATCACACCTTGCCTTCTGCGAGTAGAGCTTCAGTCAAAGGGTAAGTTCTGCGATGAGCCCACACAGAGTGTATGGTTCCGTGATTTTGACAAGCCCGAGTTCAGGGTTAACGAATCCCGCGATACTATTGAAATTAAAACCACAAAGGCAAATTTCCTTTATTCCTTCAAGACCAACAAAATGCTTCGCATCAAGCTTCGCGATGGCAGAGTTGTTACAAACTACACCGCAGGAAATCTTAAGGGTACCTGCCGCACGTTGGACATTACCGCTGGTATAATCACACTCGGTGATGGTGTGTGCTCCAAAAATGGTGTTGCAATTCTTGATGACAGCGACACTCTTGTCCTCAAGGATGACGGTGCAATTCTTCCCCGTCAGCACAAGGAAAGTGATAAATATTATTTCGCATACGGCTATGATTATGTAGGCGCAACAACAGATTTATACAAGCTTACAGGTCAGGTTCCCCTTATTCCCCGATTTGCACTTTCAAACTGGTGGAGCCGCTACAAGGCATACACACAGAACGAATATCTTGACCTTATGGACCGCTTTAAGGACGAGGAAATCCCCGTAACAGTTGCAACTGTTGATATGGACTGGCATTGGGTTGACATCAAGAGCAAGTTCGGTAAGGACAGCCACAAGGTTATGCCCCATAAAAACTTTATGGAATACGTTTATGACGTATGGTCAACAGGCTGGACAGGTTACTCCTTCAACACAGACCTGTTCCCGGATCCTCAGGGCTTCCTTAAAAAGCTTAAGGATGACGGCTACAAGGTAACCTTCAACATTCACCCATCAATGGGTGTGCGCTGGTTTGAGGACCAGTACGAGGATATGTGTAAGGCTATGGGTCAGGACCCTGCAACAAAAAAGCCTGTTAACTTTGACATTACTGATAAAAAGTTTACAAAGAACTATTTTGAAATTCTCCACCACCCCTTTGAAAAGATGGGTGTTGACTTCTGGTGGATTGACTGGCAGCAGGGTACACGCACAAACGTGCCCGGACTCGACCCCTTGTGGGCGCTTAACCACTATCACTTCCTTGACAATGCCAAGGATAATCACCGTCCCCTTATTCTTTCACGCTTCTGCGGTGCAGGTAGTCAGCGTTATCCCTTGGGCTTCAGCGGTGACACCACACAGACATGGGCAAGCCTTAACTTCCAGCCCGGCTTTACAGCAACTGCTTCAAACGTTGCATACCCTTGGTGGAGCCACGATATCGGCGGTCATTGTATGGGCAAGAAGGACGATGAGCTTTACCTTCGTTGGTTACAGCTTGGTGTGTTCAGCCCCGTAATGCGACTTCACTCTACAAACAACGAGTTTATGGGTAAGGAGCCGTGGAATTACAGCGGTCCTGTTGAGCGCATAGCAAAGGATAACTTAAGACTTCGTCACAAGCTCCTTCCCTATATTTACACAATGAACTACCGCACTCATACAGAGTGCAGAGCAATCTGTGAGCCTATGTACTATGCTTATCCTCAGGAGGAGAGAGCATACGAGTGCAAGAATCAGTTCTTCTTTGGTACCGAGCTTATTGTTGCTCCAATTACAGAGCACACCTCTCCTGACACAAATATGGCAGGTGTAATGACCTGGATTCCCGAGGGCAGATATACCGATATCTTCACAGGCAGAATTTACAGCGGTAACCACTACGTGAAGATGTACCGCGATATTGATTATATCCCTGTTCTTGCAAAGGAGGGCGCAATCATTCCCCTTGATGCAAACGACAGAAACAACGACTGCTCCAACCCCAAGGAACTTGAGGTGCTTATCTACCGCGGCAACAACACATTTACCCTTTATGAGGACGATGGTGAAACACTTTCATATCAGGACGGCGCATATTGCAAAACTGCGTTTACTGTTGAAGAGAACGGCTCTCAGGTTAAGTTTACAATCAACAAGGGCGAGGGCGACGTTTCAGTTGTTCCCCAGCGCAGAACATATAACCTTATGTTCAAGGATATTGTTGATGCAGAGGTAAGCGTGCTTGTTAACGGCAAGGCTGTTGAGGCAAAGCTCAGCAAGCGCGGTGGTACGTTGACGGTTGTTATTGAGGCAACACCCAAGTCAAAGGTTGAAGTCACCCTTGATGACTGCACACACCTTGCAAACAAGGACAGACGCAAGGAGCTTACCGAAACAATCGCAAAGTTCCAGATGGGTAATGACTACAAGGGTATGGTGTTTACATCCTTCCTTGATTCTGAAAAGGGTCTTCCGCCCCTTGCAGAGGACTTCACAGGACCCATAAAAGAAATTCTTAAGCTTCACAGAGGTTAATATGTCAGCTATTGATTATCTGAAAAAACACTCGCAGGAGTACGGTATAGAACTTAATGCGGATTTAGAGAAAAAGCTTGAAATCTATGCTGCACTCCTTAAGGAGTGGAACGAAAAAATAAATTTGACAGCTATTACAGACGATGAGGGCATTGCAGTAAAGCATTTCCTTGACTGTCTGCTTGTGTGCAAATATGCCGACTTCAAGGCAGGCGACAAAATTATTGATGTAGGCACAGGTGCAGGCTTCCCTGGTCTTGTAATTGCAGCGGCTAATCCTGAGGTGCAGGTTACGCTCCTTGACTCAACAGGCAAAAAGCTGAAGGCGGTTGCCGATATGGCACAGGCTATGGGTGTTAATAATGCACAGGTTGTGCATATGCGCGCCGAGGAGGCAGGGCAGAAGCCCGACTTCCGCGAGTGCTACGATTATGCAACCGCAAGGGCGGTTGCAGAGTTAAGGGTTTTGCTTGAATACACCTTGCCCTTTGTAAAAAAGGGCGGTGCGTTCTTATCACTTAAGGGTGCTGCAGCCGTTGAAGAAATTGACGGTGCAACCAACTCACTTAAGGTATTGGGCGGTAAAATTCAGGGTGTTGATGAGTTTTCACTTCCCGGTGGCGATAAGCGCGCCATAATAAAGGTGAAAAAGATTTCGCAAATTCCGCCAAAGTATCCACGAGTATCGGCACAGATTGCCAAAAAGCCCTTATAAAATCAACGATTTAAAGCATTTTCTGTCGTTTTTCCCCGACCGAAAATGCTTTATTTTTTTGCACTTAGGTGATATAGTGTAATCAACGGGAGGGACAGTGTGGAGAAATGCAAAACAGTTTTTGAGTCAGAAAGGAACAGGAATGTTAAAAACATCATCTAAAAACAAAGCCAACTGTCAGATACAGCTTCTGCCACACGAAATTATATTACCGAACCCCCATCAGCCAAGAGTAAGGTTTGATTACAATGAACTTGAGGGTCTTGCCTCATCTGTTCGGACAAACGGTTTACTGCAACCCATAAATGTACGTGCTTTGTCCGATGGTAGGTTTGAGCTGATTTCAGGAGAGCGCAGGCTTCGTGCCGCCCGAATGGTGGGTATGACGAAAATTCCTTGCATTGTTATGAATGTTTCGGACGAGCAGTCCGCACTCTTTGCCATAATTGAAAACGTGCAGCGTCAGAATCTTGATTTCTTTGAGGAGGCGGTTGCAATTGAGCGACTTATGGTTGACCACGGACTTACTCAGGAGGAAATTTCGCGGAAATTAGGCAAGGCGCAATCAACCCTGTCAAACAAGCTGAGGCTGCTCAGATTGCCTGAGGAGCTGCGAGATAAAATAACATATTCGGGGCTTGGGGAGCGCCATGCAAGGGCTTTACTTACCTTACCCGATAACGTTACACGGTCAAGGATTCTTGATATAATTATTGAACGCCGTCTTACCGTTTCCGAGGCTGAAAGGCTCATAAACGACGTTGACAGACGAAAAAGGTCAAAGAACAGACCGCAGATAAGGGCGTATAAGGATATGCGAATATTCCTTAATACCCTTAATCACGCGGTTGACACCATCCGCAAGGCAGGTCTTGAAGCAGACACCGCCAAATGCGAAACGGACGAGTATTTTGAATACGTAATCCGCATATCAAAGCCGGGCGATCCGGCGGTTATCACGGTTACAACCCAAGCGGTTTAACCATTTGACGGATATTACGAAGGATATAATTGAAATGTTATAGAATTAATATCCATTATTTCGGTATAATCTCCTTCGGGAGCTTATATAAAGCCATATCTTTCTCTTTCACACCCCACATCCACAGCGGAAAACCCTTGCCGAAAGGCAGGGGCTTTCTGCTGTTTTTACTACCTGCCTTATTGCAATAACACCACGCTTATGATACAATTATATATATTCTTTTTTTGGGGGTGACGGTTTGTTAAAGGCAGTTGTTTTTGACCTTGACCATACACTTTTTGACAGATATGCCACAATCAAACAGATTGTTCCCCGATTCAGAGAGGGCTTTAAAATAAATCCCGAAGTTACAGATGAATTTATTTATAACGAGCTTTCGTGGGCGGACAGGCAATATGTTCACCATGGTTGGCAGGAAATTTTCTCCCACCTTTGCGATAAAGGTATTTTTGATGAAATACCTTTATATGAGGATTACGTTCAGTTTGTACTGTCCTGCTTCAAAACTGTTGCGGTGCCCTTTGCCTTTACTAATGAAGTTTTGCAAAGGCTAAAGGACGACGGCTTTTTGTTGGGTCTTATTACAAACGGCTCGCACGACGTGCAGACCGCAAAGCTCAATATGTTGGGCATAACACATTTCTTTGATGAAATAGTCATAACTGGTGATGAGCCATACTGGAAGCCTGACCCACGCATCTTTCACCTTATATGTGAGCGTCTTGGTGTTAAACCGTCAGAGATGATGTATGTGGGCGACCACCCGAAGTTTGACGTTGATGGCTCACGTAATGCAGGATGTATTCCATTCTGGGTGCGTACAACAGGTACGTGGATTTACCCCGAAATCCAAAAGCCGGAGCTACAGGCAGACACGGTTGAGTCTGTGCCCGATATTGCTATAAAATTACGAGATGAACAGGTGTATGATATATGAAGGGTAAAGCATTTTTACCGATAACTGCCGCAGAGGTAAAGGAACGCGGTTGGGCAGAGGTTGATTTTGTTTACGTGTGCGGAGATGCCTACGTGGACCATCCGTCCTTTGGCGCCGCCATTATAACCCGCGTGCTT
>JAGBTL010000011.1 GCA_017631355.1 Clostridia bacterium | reverse complement strand
TCAAATCGCTTTTCTGACAAAACACCAACTGCCTTTGTTCATACCTACGGCTGTCAGGGTAACGTTGCTGACAGTGAGCACATTAAGGGTATGCTCATTGAAATGGGCTATGCACTTACTGATGAAATTGATTCGGCGGATTTTATTCTATATAACACCTGTGCTATCCGCGAGCATGCAGAGGACAGAGTTTTTGGTAACGTTGGTGCAATCAAAAAGCTGAAAAAGGATAACCCCAATCTCATAATTGCACTTTGTGGTTGTATGATGCAGCAAACTCACGTTGCAGATAAAATAAAAAACAGCTATCCATTTGTTAATCTTGTTTTCGGTACTCACGTTACACACAAATTACCTGAGCTTATGTTCAGACTGCTTACAGGTAAAAAACGTGTTTTCTGCATTGAAGAAAGCGATGGCGTTATTGCCGAGGGACTTCCGTCCTCACGCGATAGTGGTGAAAATGCGTGGTTACCTATAATGTACGGCTGCAACAATTTTTGCTCCTATTGCATCGTTCCTCACGTAAGGGGTAGGGAGCGCAGTCGTAACCCGGAGGTTGTGATAAACGAAGCAAAGCAGCTTGTTGCTGAGGGCTATAAGAAAATCACTCTTCTTGGTCAGAATGTTAACTCTTATGGCAAAGGCTGTGATTTTGACGTTCAGTTTCCTGAGCTTGTTCGCAGGCTTGATGCAATTGAAGGTGATTTCGTCTTTGATTTTATGACCTCGCACCCAAGGGATTGCAGCTTTGAGCTTATTGACGTTCTTGCCGATGCAAAGCATTTCTGCGGACACCTTCATTTACCTGTTCAGTCGGGTAATGACCGTATTCTTAAGGAGATGAACAGGCACTATGACCGCAAGCGTTATCTTGACCTTGTGAATTACGCAAAGGAGCGTATTCCCAACGTTGATTTAACAACAGACATTATCGTTGGCTTCCCCTGTGAAACCTATGAGGAGTTCCTTGATACTGTTTCTCTTGTTAAAGAGGTTGAGTATGGCTCAATGTTCACCTTTATTTATTCTCCGCGCAAGGGAACACCTGCTGCGGAAAAGCCTGATCCTGTTTCAAAGGCAGAGAAAACCAAATGGTTTATGGAGCTTTTAAAGGTTCAGGAGGAAATTGCCGCAAAGGCAAAAAACAATTCATAAACAATGTTTCATTGTTGAAATTTTAAATACATTTTTAAGGAGTACACAAAAATGACAGTTATTGAAATTACAAGACAGCTTGGTGCTGCACTTCAGGAAGATGCTCGTTACAAAGAGTACGAAGCAGCAAGAAAGGCTAACGAAGCAGATGCTGCTCTTAATGAGCTTATCGGCAAAATCAACCTTGTTCAGCTCAACTATCAGAACGAGGCTTCAAAGGGTGAGGAAGCAGACCCTGCAAAGATGGAAGCATTTGCAAAGGAATTTGAAGAAACATACCGTGAGATTATGCTCAACGGCAATATGGTTAAGTTTGAGGCCGCAAAGACAGCGGTTGATGATATGATGAACGAAATCATGGGCATTCTTGCTTGCTGCATCGATGGACAGGATCCTGCAACATGCACACCCCAGCAGGAGCACCACTGTGGTGGTAGCTGTGATAGCTGCGGTGGTTGCCACTAATCACTAATTAAAAGAATTTTTCAGAGGCTGAGGTAAAAAATGGCTAAACTTTCTCCTATGATGGAACAATACTTCCAAATAAAACAGAATTATCCTGACAGTCTTTTGTTCTTCCGACTTGGCGACTTCTACGAGATGTTTTTTGATGACGCCAAGGTTGCTTCAAAGGAGTTGGAGCTTGTTCTTACAGGCAGGGATTGTGGCCAGGAGGAGCGCGCACCAATGTGTGGCGTTCCTTTCCACAGCGCTGATTCTTACATTGCAAAGCTTGTTGGTCGCGGCTATAAGGTCGCTATATGTGAGCAGGTTGAGGATCCTGCAACAGCAAAGGGCATTGTAAAGCGCGATGTTGTAAGAATTGTTACTCCCGGTACTGTTATTGAGAGTAATATGCTTGATGAAAGCAAAAATAATTATTTTGCCTCCGTATTTTTGTCTGACAAAAATTGCGGACTTGCCTTTATTGATGTTTCAACAGGTGAGGTTCACCTTGACCGTGCCGATTCAGCTAATGCTGAGGCACACATTCTTAACAGACTTGGTTGTTATAATCCAAGCGAGGTTATAATCAACAAATACGGAGCTTCCGTTAAATCTGTTATTTCATTTATTAAAAACAGGTTAGGCGTTGATTATCAGATTGTTTCTGAAAATGATTATGACGTCGATAACCTTAAATCTTTGATATATTCTCATATATCAGACGATACTGATAAATCTGAATTTGAAAATAACAGCTCACTTTTATATGCATTTGGCGTAGCACTCCAGTATCTCAGGGGAGTGCAGAAAAATGAGCTTGAAAATATTAACGACGTTGATTTTTATAACGAAAGCAGCTTCCTTACCCTTGATCTTACTGCAAGGCGTAACCTTGAGCTGACGGAAACACAGCTTCGTCGTGAAAAGAAGGGTAGCCTTCTTTGGGTGCTTGACCACACTAAAACTGCTATGGGTAAGCGACTTATCCGTAATTGGGTTGAGCAGCCGCTCGTAAACTATTCATCTATTATCCTTCGTCAGAATGCTGTTGAGGAGCTTTCATCTGATACAATACTTCTTGATTCACTTATGGATTGTATGGGTGATATGTTTGATATTGAACGTATAATGACCCGTATTGTTTACGGCTCTGCAAATGCCAAGGAGTTAAGAACACTTGGTCGCACTATTGAACAGCTTAGCAGTATAAAAGCAAATCTTTCATCTGTTAAATCAAAAATGCTTACAGGCATTTATGATGATATTGATTTGCTTGAGGATGTTTATGAGCTAATAAACACATCTATATGCGATGACCCGCCTCTTACTGTTCGTGACGGTGGAATGATTCGTGACGGTTATAACGAAGAGCTTGATACACTCCGTGATATTGTTAACAACGGTAAGGGTTATCTCAGCGCTGTTGAGCAACAGGAGCAGGAAAAAACCGGTATTAAAAAGCTTAAAATTGGCTATAACAGAGTTTTTGGTTATTATATTGAGGTTACAAATTCCTTTAAGGACCTTGTTCCCGAGCATTACATCCGCAAACAAACACTTGCAAACGCTGAAAGATACATAACACAGGAGCTTAAGGAGCTTGAATCCAAGGTGCTTGGTGCACAGGAGCGTATTGTGCGACTTGAGTTTGAAATATTCTCAGGCATTCGTTCACAGATTGCAGCGCAGCTTGAACGCGTAAGAATAACAGCACGTGCCGTAGCAAACCTTGACGCTCTTTGCTCTTTGAGCTATACCGCTGTTAACAACAACTATACAAGACCTGTTGTTGACACGTCTGATGAGATTATTATTGAGAATGGCAGACATCCTGTTGTTGAGCTTATGCTTGACGGTGCGCCATTTGTTCCTAACGATACCCACCTTGATTGCAGAGGTAATCGTACCGCTATTATTACAGGACCTAATATGGCCGGTAAATCAACCTATATGCGTCAGGTTGCGGTTATTACTCTTATGGCTCAGATAGGTAGCTTTGTTCCTGCAAGTAGTGCAAAAATCGGTATTGTGGACCGTATCTTCACAAGAGTCGGTGCTTCTGACGACTTATCTGCAGGTCAGTCAACCTTTATGCTTGAAATGACAGAGGTTGCCGATATTCTTAAAAATGCAACTTCAAAGAGTCTTATTGTTTTTGATGAAATCGGTAGAGGTACTTCAACCTATGATGGTATGAGTATTGCAAGAGCAGTTCTTGAATACACTGCTGATAAAAAGAAAATTGGTGCAAAAACACTTTTTGCTACACACTACCATGAGCTTACTGAGCTTGAGGATACAATTGAAGGCGTTAATAACTTTAATACCTCAGTAAAAAAACGTGGCGACGATATTACCTTCCTTCGCAGGATTGTTAAGGGACCGGCTGATGGAAGCTATGGTGTTGAGGTTGCAAAGCTTGCAGGTGTTCCTAAAGCTGTTGTTGAAAACGCTAAAAAGATTCTTGCTACGCTTGAGTCACAGGCACCTGTTAATATGACACAGAAGGTCGTTGTGGATCAGACCGAGGATGATGATATTCAGCTTTCGTTCACTTCAAGTGCATCGGATTCAATTATTGAAAAATTAAAAATTATTGATGTTAACACTCTTACACCTATTGAGGCTATGACTGTTTTGTTTGAGCTTCAGAAGGATGCAAAGAATTTATAATTACAAGAGGAGGTGGGTGCTTCGTGGCTCGCATAAACGTATTACCAAAGGAAATAGCAGACCTTATTGCTGCAGGCGAGGTTGTTGAACGCCCATCATCTGTAATTAAGGAGTTTGTTGAAAACTCAATTGATGCCGGTTCAACAAAAATCGTTGTTGAAATTAAAAATGGCGGAAAAACCTTTTTGCGAGTAACAGATGACGGTTGTGGTATTGAGCGCGATGACGTTCAAAAAGCCTTTCTTAGTCACGCTACAAGTAAAATTAAATCGGTTCAGGACCTTGATGGAATAGTAACACTTGGCTTTCGTGGTGAAGCCCTTGCGTCAGTTTGTGCTGTTTCCAAGGTTGAGGTTATGACCTGTGTTGCGGGCGCTGAATCAGGAACTCATTACGTCATTGAAGGTGGCAACGAGATTTCACTTGATGATGTCGGTTCTCCTGTTGGTACCACAATCATTGTCAGAGATTTGTTTTATAACATTCCCGCACGTTTAAAATTTTTAAAGAAGGACGTGCAGGAGGGTAACTATATTGCAGCTCTTCTTGAACGTATTGCAGTATCTAATCCCGGTATTGCTTTCAAGTTTATTCGTGACGGTAAATTAGCCTTTCAGACACCCGGTGACGGAAACCTTAAATCTGCTGTTTATGCTGTTTTCGGTAAGGATTTTACCGCAGGACTTCTTCCTGTACAGAGTGAGCACAATGGTATAACCATTAATGGCTTCATTACTAAGCCCACTGCAGGCAGAGGAAGTCGCTCTATGCAGACTTACTTTGTAAATGGTCGTTACGTAAAAAGCGTTTTGTTTATGAGCGCTTTGGAGCAGGCTTACAAAAACTCCATTATGGTTGGTAAATATCCTGGCTGTGTTCTTTTTGTGAATATGCCTTATGAGTCTGTTGACGTTAACGTACACCCCGCAAAAACAGAGGTTCGCTTTTTTGATGAGCGGCGTGTTTTTGAAGCGGTTTATAATGCTGTACTTGCCGCTATCAATGGCGATACATCAAGACCGCAGGCAGTTTTCAACCCTGCAAAGGCTTTTGTTCCTCAGCAGGATAAGGCCGAACAGTTAAAAATCACCGATACTGTCGTTGAACCTAAAAAAGAGATAACACGTTCTTTTGTTATCAAAGAGTTTGGTAAGCCTGTTACAGGTAATGAACAAACAGTTGCTTCACCTGAAAAAGAGGTTAAACAGCTTGATTTTCTCAAGGATTCCTATCTTAAGCCTGAAATCAGCGTTATTAAAACTGAGCCCATTGAAAACAATAAGTCCGATGAATTTGTTGTTTCAAAAATTGAGGAATTAGATTCAGCACCTGTATCTGAAATCATTTCAGAGCCTGTTGCTGCAATTGACAGTAAGATCGCTATTACAGAGTCCGCAACAGAGTGTGTTACAGTTGAGGAAGCTGATCCTTGTGATCAGGTAAAAGAAAAACCAAAGGCGGAGTTTAGGTTTATAGGCGAGGCATTTAACACTTACCTTATTGCTGAGCTTGAAAATAAAATAATTTTAATTGACAAGCACGCAGCTCATGAAAGAATTCTTTTTGATGAGTTCAAAAATCGTGGTGTCGGTGAATCACAGATGATGCTTGTTCCTGTTGTTGTTACACTTTCCGCAGATGAATATTCTGCTGTTATGGATAATATTGATTTGCTTCGTGAATCAGGCTACGAGATTGATGATTTTGGTGACAGAAGTATTAAGCTTTCTGCCTGTCCGCCTCAGCTCGCGGATGAAAATCTTGAAGAAATCATCACGGAGCTTGCAGGATATCTTGTGAATAATATAAAAACTCTTATGCCTGAAAAGCTTGATTGGATTTATCATTCAATGGCTTGTCGTTCAGCTGTTAAAGCAGGTAACTTTACTTCGGCTTATGAAGCAGAGCGTTTTGTTGGCAGAGTTCTTAATGATGAAAGCTTACGCTTTTGCCCTCATGGCAGACCTGTTTTTGTTGAAATGACAAAGCGTGAGCTTGAAAAACAGTTTAAACGAATTATGTAATTGAGGAGGATTGGCTTGAAAAAGATGGCTGTTGTAATTGTGGGTCCAACTGCATCGGGCAAAACTGCACTCGGTGTCTATGTTGCCAAAAAATTCAACGGTGAAGTTATTTCTGCCGATTCAATGCAAATTTATAAGGGTATGTCTATTTCCACCGCAAAGCCTACAACAGAGGAAATGGATGGAGTTACACATCACCTTATTGATTTTGTTAATATAACCGATAAATACAGCGTGTCATCATATTGCGAGGATGCTCGCAAGTGCTTTGATGATATTACAGCGAGGGGAAAGCTTCCTGTTTTCGTTGGTGGCACGGGATTGTATGTTGATTCCTTTCTCACTAACACGCAATTCCTTGAAAATGCTTCATCACAGAGCTTGCGTGACGAGCTTGATAGGGAGCTTTCGGAAAAGGGCATAGATGCTCTTTATGACGAGCTTAAGGCTGTTGATCCAACTGCGGCTGAGCGAATTCACCCCAACAATACCGTAAGAGTTTTACGTGCTCTTGAGGTTTACAGAGCAACAGGGTGCACTATTACGCAGCAGGCCGAGCAATCTCATATGGTGGAATCTGATATTGAACCGCTTTATATTGGTATCACATATAATGACCGCGAAAAGCTTTATGACCGAATAAACAGACGAGTTGATATTATGGTTGAAAATGGGCTTGTCAATGAGGCCAGAGATGTTTTTTCAAGTGATGTTTCAAAAACTGCCTTTAATTCAATCGGTTGTAAGGAAATAAAGCCGTATATTGACGGTACGGCAACTCTTGAGGAGTGCCTTGAAAAATTAAAAATGAGCACACGTCGTTATGCCAAGAGACAGTTGACGTGGTTCAGGCGAAATGAAGGTATAAATTGGATTTATCCCGATTTAATGCAGGACAACCTTTACAACGAGGTTGACAAGCTTATAAATTCTTATCTGGCAGGTGATGATGTTGGCTGATAAACGAAAAAATAATTTACCGAAAATTGTTTCAATAATACTTGTTGTTTCCTTGTTGGCATCATACATCATTTATCAGGCGGTTATAGCCTCAAAATCAGATATGGAAACACAATTTGCTTTATATGAAACAGTTTATAAAACTATCGACACCTCGGCGTTTGTTGTTCGTGATGAGGCTTATATAACAAGCAACGCAAAGGGGACACGCGTTTCGTTTGCTGCTAATGGTGCTCGTGTTGCACGCGGTGATACGGTTTCTGTTGTGTTTGATTCTGCTGATGATGCAGCATCTTACCTTAAAATTTCCGAGCTTGAGGAGAGCATTGCTCATTACACCGAGCTTTCAGGTCAGGCTAATTTTCAGACAATGAATATTGATTCCTTGTCAACCAAGATTGATAACGAGCTTGTTGATTTCCTCGAAGCGCGTGATAGCCGTGATTATACAAACGCTATTGATTCTGCAAGGGTTTTCAGAGATTCTGTTACAGGCAAACAAATTGCCACAGGATCAAACCTTGATTTTTCCGAGCAGCTTGCAAAACTACAAAATGAGCTTGAGGCCCTTCGCAAGGTTAAATATAATTACACCGAAATC
Organism: Clostridia bacterium; assembly: GCA_017631355.1. GTDB lineage: Bacteria > Bacillota > Clostridia > Oscillospirales > Acutalibacteraceae > DTU089. Next base: position 7,463 of record JAGBTL010000011.1, on the reverse strand, counting down.
AAAAGCGAAACAGCAGGCTATTACATTCATGGCGCAGACGGCTACGAAAACGTTATAAAATACAGTGACATAGATAAAATTACTGCAAAGGATATTGAAAATGCACTTGAAGCAAAGGCTGCTGAAGTAAACGATAACGTTGTTGGCAGAGTAGTTAATTCCTTTAATTGGTACTTGGTTTGTGTTGTTGATACCAAGGAAACAGTGAACTTATCCTATGGTAAGGATATATATATTAACATTCCTTTTCAGGGCGTTGAAAGGTTACCTGTCAACCTTTATAAAATCGGTGACAGAACAGGGGATAAGACGATGCTTATTCTTTCCTGTGACCTTATGAACGATTCCATTTCAGATATTCGTTTGGAGAATATTGAAATTATTACCGAGGAGTATCGCGGGTATAAAATACAGAATTCATCAATCAGAACAATTGATGGTGAAAAGGGTGTTTACGTTGTCCGCGGCAATTTGCTCGGCTTCAGAAAAATTCATATCCTTTACTCTACGGACAGTTATAGTATAGTTGATAACCCGAATGGCGATTCGGATTACATAAAACTTTATGATAAGGTTGTTACGAAGGGAGTTGAACTATATGATAACAAACTCTTGTAACGATTCTGTCTATATTGATATCAGTGAAAATATCAAGGTTATAAAGTCTTCTGTGGCTGAAGCGGCAATTAAATCAGGCAGAAACCCTGATGATGTTCGCCTGATGGCGGTTACAAAGACCGTTTCCTTTGATAAAATCAATTTTGCCCTTGATAACTGCGGAATTGACCTGATAGGTGAAAATAAGGTGCAGGAGTTCTTATCTAAAAAGGATGAGCTTCACCTTGATGGTGTTGAAAAGCATCTTATCGGTCACCTGCAAACCAACAAGGTTAAGAAGATTTTGCCCTATGTTGATATGATTCAATCTGTTGATAGTGTTCGCCTTGCTGATGCTATTGACAAGGCTTCTGAAAAGCTTGGTGTTGTGACCAACGTTTTACTTGAGGTCAATATTGGTGGTGAGGATAGTAAAACAGGCTTTGATAAGGCTGCCTTCATCAATTCTCTTCACGAAATATCACAGATGTCATCGTTGAGTGTTAAGGGTCTTATGACTATTCCACCCATTTGTGATGATGATTTGTTGCTTGAAAAATATTTTGCAGATATGCATGATTATTATAATGAAATCAAGGAAATGAAGCTTCAGAATTTTGATTTTAATATATTATCAATGGGTATGTCCGGGGATTTTTATCAGGCAATTTTACACGGTTCTAATTTAGTCAGAGTTGGCTCCGCAATTTTCGGAGCAAGAATATACAAATAATTTATAAAAGGGAGTTTTAAATTATGGCATTGACAGATTTATTCAAAAAATTCATTAACGCATCAGATGATGATTCATTTGATGATTACGATGATGTGGCAGAGGATAACATTGAAACAACAACGTTCTCCTCAAGCTACGACTCAGATTACGACGTTCCTGCAAGACCTGCAAGACAGCGCAGAGCTTCATCTTATTCTTCAAGTGACCCCAGCAGAGTTGTTGATATACGTACAACAGCAATGCTTCAGGTTGTTCTTGTAAAGCCCAACAATTTTGAGGATGCACGCGCTATTGCAGACCACCTTAATGAAAAGAGAACTGTTGTTCTTAATCTTGAGGCTGCAAGCAAGGACGTAGCTCGCAGACTTATCGACCTCCTCAACGGTGTTGCTTATGCTAACGGTGGTCAGCTTAAGAAGGTATCAACAAATACCTATATCATCACTCCTTATAATGTTAATGTTTCAGGTGATTTACTTGACGAGCTTGAAAGCACAGGTGTATTTTTCTGATAACAACCTGTTTTTCATTTGAATGGAGATGGAATTATGTTAAAACCAAGCGAAGTTAAAAATTACGAATTTAAATCTGCAGGTAGAAACGCTTATAAAGCAGATGACGTTGATATGTTTTTTGCTGAGGTTGTAATCAGCTATGAAAAAATGTATCGTGAAAATAGTGAGCTTATTAAACGAATCAGCTTGCTTGCCGACAGACTTGAGCAGTATAAAAATGATGAAGTGGATATTAAGCAGGCTGTTCTTAGCGCACAGAAGGCTGCTGATATTATCATTCGTGATGCACAGGAATCTGTTGAGGATTCAAAGGCAGAGGCAGAGGCTATTCTTGCTGCTGCAAAAGGTGAGGCTGCCGTTATTAAGCAGGATGCTGAAAAACAGGCTATTGTTGATTCTGACCTTCTTATGAACCTTGCAAAGGACAAGGCAGAGGATATCATCAATAAGGCAAAGGAAAAGGCACACGGCATACTTATTGCTGCAAACAACACCGCAAATGATAAGGTTGGTGCTGCTAACAGAACAATTACAAGTGAAACTCTTCACTATGATATGCTCAAAAAAGAGGTATCTGAATTCAGAACATCTATTCTTGCGCAGTATAAGGCACATATTGAACTGATTTCAAAGCTGCCTGAATTAGCTGTTGAAGAGGCTGCAAGGATTGAAAAGCCCGAGGAGTCTGCTGCTGAAATTGAAATTGATGAGGAAAGTCTTGAGAATCCTGTTTTTGTTGCAGAGGAGCCCGAGGATACTGTTCTTGAATTCGTTGCAGAAGATGATTCAACAGAGGAGCCTGCTTCTTTTGACATTAATACTAACGATTACGATGAAGAAGAGCCTGATGCAGGCGAAGACGTAGTCAAAACAACCTTGCCGTTTGATTTTTTCGGTAATGAGCCTGAAATTGAATTTGTTGAAGATAATGACGTTGAAGAAACACCTGATTCAACGATGAATGATGATGGTTCAATCGGCTTTTCTCGTAGAAATCCGTTACCTGTAGAGGATTCAATTGCAACACCGTCTTTTGAGCTTGATAACGTAGATGATGCCGTTAACGAGTTCTTTGCAGATTCTGCTGACGATGCTGCCGATGAGCTTGAAGACCTCTCCGAGGACACTTCTGATGAGGAGTATGCTGACGAACCTGCTGAAGCAGAGAGTGCTCCCGATGTAGAAGAGGAAGCACCTAACAACGGATCTTCTTATGCATCATTTTTCGCGGATATTGAAAACATAGATATCGGTGATTTTGATGAGGAAAAACCAAAGCAGAGAGGCTTTTTCCGCAGAAATAAATAATTTCCAAGGGGTAAAAATATGACAGCCGTTTTATCAGTGATAATGTGTCTGGCTTTAGTCGGAGCAGATCAGTTCATAAAATATCTTGTTGTTGAATATCTGAAGCCCATTGAATACACAACAGTTATTGATGGTGTGCTTAGATTCAGGTATGTTGAAAACACAGGTGCTGTGTTCGGCTCCTTTGCCGCTCATACAGTTTTCCTGACCGTTTTTTCTATAATATTACTTGCATTCACCATTTATTTTCTTGTAACCAACAAAAGCAAGTCCAAGCTTGTTAATTTTTGCCTTTTGCTTATGATATCAGGTGGCATTGGCAATATTATTGACAGAATTCGTCTTCAGTACGTTGTTGACTATATTGAGCCGCTCTTTGTTGAGTTTGCAGTATTTAATTTTGCTGATTGTCTTATTACAGTTGGTGCCTTCGCTCTTATTGGTTATCTGATTTTTGATTTGATAAGGGATTACAAAAAGGAAAAAGCTCCTGCTGATGATACTTTGGAGTCTGATGACTCATCAGAGGATAAGAAATCTCATCGCTTCCCTATGAAGCGCAGAGTGAAAAAAGCAGGCGTCGAGGGTGACAAGGAAGCTGTAGTTTTCAATGCTGTTATTGATGGTGCATCTCCTGATGATGCACTCAATGAAATCAAAATGGGTATTGAACAGCCTAATGAATTTACCGCTGTAGTTGAACAAGATGATTCAATCACATCAGAACAGGCTGCACCTATTGAGGTATCTTCAGATATAGAAGCAGAAGTAAACGATGATGTTGATGAATCAACCGATACAGCTACAATTCCTGAAAATACGGTTGATGTGGCTTTGACAGAGAATAAACCTGATGAGGCTGCTCCTGAAAACAAATCAAAAAAGATTTCTATTGATTCAATTGAGGAAATAGATTTCTCCTTGTTTGAATAATATTATGGAACAATTAGAGTTTAAAATAATAGATGAGCATATCGGCGAAAGGGTAGATAAGGCTTTGCCGCTTATTCATCCTGATTTTTCGCGCAATTCTGTTCAGCAGCTCATAAATGATGGTTGTGTCCTTATAAATGGAGCAGCTTGCACAAAGAAAACCTCGTTGAAATCAGGGGACGTTATTGTTGTTCAGGTTCCTGATCCTGTAAATCTTTCTGTTGATGCGGAGGATATCCCCCTTGATATTGTTTTTGAGGATGAGCATTTGCTTGTTGTCAATAAGCCCAAGGGGATGGTTGTCCATCCTGCGGCAGGTAATTATAACGGCACTCTTGTTAATGCTCTGATACATCATTGCGGTGATTCACTTTCGGGTATTAACGGTGTTATTAGACCTGGTATTGTTCACCGTATTGATAAGGATACAAGCGGTCTGCTCGTCGTTGCTAAAAATGACGTAGCACATAAAGGACTTGCTGAACAGATTAAGGAGCATTCCTTTACACGAGTATATAATACAGTTGTTGTTGGCAACGTTAAGGATGATTCCGGTACAATTGATGCACCCATAGGCAGACATCCTAAGGATAGAAAAAAACAGGCTGTTACCCAACAGAATTCCAAAAATGCAGTAACACATTTTGAGGTTATTGAGCGCTTTAACGGTTTTACCTTTTTGAAGGTTACACTTGAAACAGGCAGAACACATCAGATAAGAGTTCATATGGCATACAGGGGAACTCCTGTTGCGGGAGACGCTGTTTACGGTAACCCTAAAAAAACTTATGGTTTGCAGGGACAATGTCTTAATGCATCAACAATTGGCTTTATTCACCCTGTAACAGGGGAGTATCTTGAATTTACAACAGAGCTGCCGAAGTATTTTAAGGATTTTCTCGGGAGAATATCATAATGGGTAAAAAATATAATGAGTGGTTGCTTGTTTCTGATATTGACGGAACATTAAATGATAAGCAGTTTAAGCTTCCGCCAAATAATAGGGCTGCAATCAATCGCTTTGTAGAAATGGGTGGTAATTTCACCCTGTGCTCCGGTCGTAATTTACAGTCACTTAAAGTGCACTATGATAATCTTGGTATTAAAACTCCCGCCATTTTTTCAAACGGTGCAGGTATTTATGATTTCGGAACTGATAAATTGATTTTTCTTGATACCCATTCAACCGAGGGCGAGGATATACTTTATGATATTTTCAAGAAAAGCAAATGGCTTCAGCTAACTGTTTTTGGTGTTAACACAATTTATCTTACTAAAAGAACGTGCTTTTATGGTTGGGTTATTTCAAAAATGGATAAGCTCAATTATAAGCTTTGTAAAACTAAAGAGGATTTACCATCAGGAGAATGGACAAAGGTTTCCTTTTTCGGTTCACCGAGTAAGCTTAAAAAGCTTCAGAATATGCTGAAGTCGGATAAATATAATAAATATTTTGATTGCTTTTTAACCTCAAGCTTTACTCTTGAGGTTGTAAAGGCAGGAGTTAACAAGGGCTCGGGTGTGAAAATGCTTACTGAATACCTTGGAATTAATCCTGAAAATGTTGGAGCAATTGGAGATTATTATAATGACGTTAAAATGCTTCAGCACGTTAGTCATCCTGTTTGCTGCGGTCAGGCACCGGATGATATCAAGTCAATATGCGAACACGTTACCTGTCATTGTAATGACGGAGCTGTTTGTGAATTTATAAATTATATTGAAAAAAATTATATTACTTAATGGAGGTAATACTATGGCAAAAGTTTCCAAAGTTGAGTTGGCTAAAATTGCTTGCAAGGTTCGTATGGGAATTATTGAAGGCACATTTAATGCCAAATCAGGTCATCCGGGCGGTTCTCTTTCAATTACAGAGATTCTTACATATCTCTATTTTAATGAAATGAATATTGATCCCCAGAATCCCTCAATGGATTCAAGAGACAGATTTGTTCTTTCAAAGGGTCATGCTGCTCCTGCTCTTTACTCTGTAATGGCACAGCGTGGTTATTTCCCTGTTGAAGAGCTTAAAACTCTCAGAAAGGTTGATTCAAGACTTCAGGGTCACCCCAGCATGAAGTGCCTTCCCGGTATTGATATCAGCTCAGGCTCACTTGGTCAGGGTATTTCAGCAGCTTGTGGTATGGCTCTTGGTGCAAAGCTTCAGAATGCTGATTTCCGTGTTTACACCATCCTTGGTGACGGTGAAATTGAAGAGGGTCAGGTTTGGGAAGCTGCAATGTATGCCTCCGCAAAAAAGCTTGATAATCTTGTAGCATTTGTTGATAACAACAATCTTCAGATTGACGGTACTGTTGAAGAGGTTAACTCACCTTATCCTATCCCTGAAAAATTCGCGGCATTTGGCTGGAACGTTATTGAGATTGACGGTCATTCTTATGATGACATTGAAAATGCTCTTGTTGCTGCTCGTGCATGCACAGATAAGCCCACAGCTATTATTGCAACAACTGTTAAGGGCAAGGGCATTTCATTTATGGAAAATCAGGTTAGCTGGCATGGCTCTGCTCCTAACGCTGAACAGTATGATATTGCAATGAAAGAGCTTGAAGCTGCTCTTAATGGATTGGAGGGTTAATCATGGCAGATGTAATTAAGGTTGCTACACGTGATGCGTATGGTAAGGCTCTTGTGGAGCTTGGCGAGAAAAATTCCAAGGTTGTTGTTCTTGATGCTGACCTTGCAGCTGCAACTAAAACAGGTGGCTTTAAAAAGGCTTTCCCCGACAGATTCTTTGATACAGGTATTGCTGAAAGCAATATGATGGGTGTTGCAGGTGGTCTTGCAACAACAGGCTATACAGTATTCGCAAGCTCATTTGCTATGTTCTCTGCAGGTAGAGCCTTTGAACAGGTAAGAAACACAATCGGTTATCCTCATCTCAACGTTAAAATCGGTGCTACTCACGCAGGTATTTCTGTTGGTGAGGATGGTGCAAGCCATCAGTGCTGTGAGGATATTGCTCTTATGAGATCAATTCCCGGTATGGTTATCATTAACCCTGCTGATGATATTGAAGCTCGTGCTGCAGTATTTGCGGCTGCTGAGCATGATGGTCCTGTTTATATGCGCTTTGGCAGACTTGCTGTTCCGAGAGTGTTTGATGAGGACTATAAGTTTGAAATTGGTAAGGCTGTTACTCTTAAAGAGGGTACAGACGTTACAATTATTGCAACAGGCTTAATGGTTAACGAGGCTATTGAAGCAGCCAAAGAGCTTGAAGCAGAGGGCATTTCTGTTGAGCTTATCAATATGCATACAATTAAGCCTCTTGATAAAGAAGCTGTTCTTAAAGCTGTTATGGACACTCGCCGTATTATCACAGTTGAAGACCATACAGTTATCGGTGGTCT
>JAGBTL010000076.1 GCA_017631355.1 Clostridia bacterium | reverse complement strand
CTTCGTCGATGTCACACTTGCAGTGAAGACCGCGAACCCAATCGTTGCTGTCGCCGAGAGCCTCGAGAACCTTTGTGCCTACTCTTGTCATGATAACCATGTTGAGAACAACGTAGATAGAGTCTGTAAGCTCAATACCAACCTTTGCAAAGGGTGAACCAACGGGACCCATTGAATAGGGGATTACGTACATTGTTCTGCCTTTATAGCTGTCACGAGCAATATCATAAAGCATTTCATATGCTTCGGAAGGATCCATCAAGTTATTTGTGGGGCCTGCTTCTTCTTTAGTTGTAGCACAGATGAATGTTCTGCCTTCAACACGAGCAACGTCGTTTACGGCAGTTCTGTGAAGGTAACAGTCGGGAAGAAGCTCCTGATTAAGCTTGATAAGCTCGCCTGATGCGCAAGCTGTAGCTCTGAGCTCTTCAATCTGTTCCTGTGAACCGTCAATCCAAACGATCTTGTCGGGCTTTACAAGCTCAACCTTCTCGTCAATCCAGGAAAGTACGCTTTTGTTTGTAGTTAATGCTGACATTAGTGTAAAACCTCCTGTAAAATAATCCAAAATTACCTATTTTGTAATCGTATGTATTTTACACTATTTTATACATAAAAACAAGTGAATTTTCAAATATTCTTAATTTATTAATAGATTACCATATAAATTCTTGCTTACACATCATTTTGTGTGCAATCCGCTATATAAAAAATGAATCCGCCACATCTTGTGATGTGACGGATTTTAATTATTTCACGTATTTTTCAACAAATGCAAACACACCGGGCCAATAAATTTCGGGGTGTATGAGGTGTGAATCAGCGTGCTCTGCGTCGGGGATTGAGAGCTTTTCCTTGGGACAAGCTGCAGCATTGTAGTTCATATCCATCATTCTATATGGAACGAACACGTCCTGCTCACCATGAATAAAGAGTGTGGGTGTTTTTGACTTCTTAAGCTGCTTGATTGAAGATGCCTCTTTGTAGCCGTAGCCGCCAACAACCTTGCTGATTGCGCTTGAAATATAAAGCGCAGGGAAGGAGTGCATGTGATATGTGGTCTTGATTTCGTTTTCCATTTCATCCCAAACAGATGTAAAGCCGCAGTCTGCAACACAGCATTTAACGTTTTCGGGCAATTCCTCACCTGTTGCCATCATAACAGTTGCAGAGCCCATTGAAACACCATGGAGAACAATTTGAATATCGCTGTACTGATTGTTAAGGTAACCAATCCAGTCACAAACGTCAAGTCGGTCAAGCCAACCCATTGTTATGTACTGATGCTCGCTTATATCATGACCACGGAGTGCGGGGAGGAGAATGTTGTAGCCCTTTTCGTGGTAGTGCTTTGCATAGCTGCCCATACCCTTGGGTGAGCTTGTGTAGCCGTGTACACAAACAAGCCACTTGTCTGAAGGCTCGGCTGCTTTAACAACAAGCGCGTGAATTGACTGGTTTTTTCTGTTCTTTATGCAAATGTGGTCATAGCCTGTTGCATCAACCCATGCATCACCCTCGGCGCGTAATATCTCATCAGGAGCAGTGAGGTCCTTGGGGTTTTTCTTTTCCTCAATTTTGTCCTGAAATTCATTGATTTTTTTAGAAACGCGTGTAAGAACACAGGTGTTCATAACTGCGCCTGCGCCGATAAGTGCTGCAGAAAGTCCAAAAAGCCTTTTAACAGATTTTTTCATAGTACATACAACCTTTCATAAGGATTTACAAATTCATTATACTAAATTCTTTTTGAAAAATAAATAGTTTTTTACTCATTTTTTGTTGTTTTAACAATCTCTTTCTGTTATAATCTGTTTATAGTAATATGAAAAGTTTGCGCAGATTTTTGCTTGCTGCAGAACGGAGGTAAAACCATGGCTAACGACGTTGTTTTTAAAACAAAAGCCTTCGGTGGTTTTAATAAGGATGAGGTAATGGATTTTGTTAATAAAATCCTTGCTGAAAAGGCAGAGCTTGAAAAGAAGCTTGAGGAGAGTGAAAGCGCTCTTAATGAGGCTAATGTTGAGATTGATAGCCTTAAGGGGATTGCTGACGACAACGACATTCTTCAGGAGCACCTTGATAAAGCAAATAACAAGGTTTCAGAGCTTAACGGTGAGCTTGAGGCCGCCAATGAGCTTATTGTTTCATTGTCACAGCAGGTTACTAATGCACAGGCCAGTGAGGAAGCACAGGCTGAAATAGATTCACTTAAGGCAGAGGTTACACGCCTTCGCGCAGAATGCGAGAAAAAGCGTGACATTGAACGTCAGGTTGGCGCAGCAATGCTTGATGCTCGTGTTCACTCCGAGGAGCTTGTTGAAGCAGCCAAGGAGCGCGCTGATATGGTAACCAAGTCAGTTTACTCTGCTATTGGTGATACAGCACTTAAGATTGATGACCTTTCAACAGGCATCGGTGAAATTGCCCGCAGCTTTACTAAGTCCGTTGAGGAGGTTGAGCTTCGCATTAAGGCGCTTACAGGTGATATGAGCAAAACTGCACAGCTTCTTATTTCCGAAAGCGGTATCATTACTGACTCGCAGAGTGATAACGTTAAAGAGGTTGAGTACGATTTTTTAACAAATAAGTCAGATGACGACGGCATTTTGGACGTATGAGTGAATATTACCTTAACACAGCGAATATAAATGAATGGGTAACCACACTCCGTGCAGGTGACAGGGTTTATCTTTCGGGCGTTGTTTACACCGCCCGCGATGCGGCTCATAAGCGTATGGTTCAGCTTCTTGACTCAGACGATGCGCTCCCCTTTGATATTAAGGGCTCGGTTGTTTATTTTGCAGGACCTACACCTGCGAAGGGTGACCTTGCAATCGGTAGCATCGGACCAACAACCTCATCACGTATGGACTGCTTTTCACCGCTTATGCTTTCCCTTGGTCAAAAGGCAATGATTGGCAAGGGTAACAGAAGTTCGGCTGTTGTTGACAGTATTGTTGAAAATGGCGCAGTATACTTTGCCGCAGTAGGTGGAGCGGGCGCCCTTTATTCAGGCTGCATCAAGTCCTGCCGTGTAATCGGCTTTGAGGAGCTTGGGTGCGAATCTGTCAAGGAGCTTATTGTGGAGGATTTTCCTCTGCTTGTTGCAATAGATTCACAGGGTAACTCATTATATAACAAATAATTTGAGGTGTGCTTGAAAAAATCATTTGATTATTTCAAGACGTTAAAAGAAATGTCCCGAATAAACCGGTTCGTTTTTTCGGCAGTTGTTTCGGGCAAGGATTATAATTTTCATACCGTTTCCTTTTACGGCTGTCGGTATGAGCTTTTACAAAGGCTTTCAGAGGATTTCGTTGCGCCCATTGAGCGCAGCGAAATTTATAATCTTACGTACAGCTTGTATAATCAGCTTTGCAAGCTTACAATACTTGCCGACGTGTCTGATGGTTCAATTGGGCTCACTAATGAGCATATTTCGGCTTTTGACGGTTTGTTTTCTGTTCAGGGGAATGTTCTTTTTGCCTTGGGTCAGAAAAGTGACTATGCTTCATCAATAAAGCTTTGTCGTCAGGCTCAGCAGCAGCTACTGACTCTGAAAAGGAGTATAGTTGCATATATGTTTAACGGACTGTCAAGCAGTAAGCAGCCGTTGTACAGATGTGTTGTTCTGAACTGTGTCGCTGATTTTTGTGACAGTATAAATAATACTCTTTCTGTTTGTGAGAGAGGCTTTATAAACAATATTTGATTTTAAGGGAAGTAAAAATGGATTTCGTATCATTAAGAAAAAGTTTAATTGAAAAAGAATTTTCAAGAATGAATGATATGCAGAAGAAGGCTGTTTTCCAGACAAACGGCGCCGTTCTCATTCTTGCAGGTGCAGGCTCAGGTAAAACTACTGTTCTTGTAAACCGCATTGCATATCTCATTAAATACGGCAATGCATATCATTCTGATTTTACATACAGAGCACCTACTGAAGAGGATGCACAGGCTTTGGAGTCATATCTTCAGTCAGGCGGTGAATTGCCTCGTCAGGTAGAGTCACTTCTTAGCGTAGATGCACCTCAGCCTTGGCAGATTCTTGCCATTACCTTCACAAACAAGGCTGCCAATGAGCTTAAATCACGTCTTGAAGCAATGCTTGGTGAAAAGGGTGCTGACGTTTGGGCAAGCACCTTCCATTCCTGTTGTGTGCGCATTCTTCGCCGTGATAGTGACAGAATCGGCTTTTCAAAGCATTTTACAATTTATGATACAGACGATTCAAAGCGTGTTATGAAGGAGGTTCTCCGCGTTCTTGATATTGATGAAAAACGCCTTCCTGTTAAGTACGTTTTATCTGAAATAAGCAAGGCAAAGGATTCTCTGCAGACACCTGAGGAATATTCTGATTGTGCAGGCTTTGACGTTAATAAAAAAATGATCGGACAGGCATTTGCCAAATATGAGGAGATGCTCAAAAAGGCAGATGCAATGGACTTTGATGACATTATCGTCAACACCGTCAAGCTTCTTAAGGAAAATCCCGACGTGCTTGAATATTATCAGCGCCGCTTCCGTTACGTAATGGTGGACGAGTATCAGGACACTAACCACGCGCAATACGTGCTCACGTCACTTCTTGCAGGCGGCTATCGCAATATCTGTGTTGTTGGTGATGATGACCAGAGTATTTATAAGTTCCGCGGTGCAACCATTGAGAATATTCTTTCATTTGAGAATCAGTATGAGGAAACTGCAGTAATCCGCCTTGAGCAGAACTATCGTTCAACCTCAATTATTCTTGATGCTGCAAATGCCGTTATCAAAAACAATCAGGGCAGAAAGGGTAAAACCCTTTGGACCGAAACTGAAGGCGGCGATAAAATCTGCCTCAGAATTCTTACAGACGAGCGTGACGAGGGTCGTTACGTTGCCGATGAAATTCTTAATGCCGTTGCAACAGGTCGCAGCTTTTCTGATTTTGCAATTCTTTATCGTACAAATGCACAGTCAAGCTCTATTGAACGTGCTCTTGTATATAACGCTGTACCATACAAGGTTGTTGGTGGCCACCGTTTCTATGACCGTAAGGAGGTTAAGGACGTTCTTGCATATCTTTCTGTTATTGCAAACCCCTCCGATACAGTGCGTTTACGTCGTATCATAAATGAGCCCAAACGCGGTATCGGTGAAACCACAATTAACAATGCTGCGTCTATTGCTGATGGACTTGGTCTTACCTTCTATGACGTTATTTCCCATGCAGATGAATATCCTATGCTTTCAAGGGCGGCTGCAAAGCTTACCGATTTTACAAAGCTTATCAATAAGCTTGCCGAATCACTTGAAATGAAGGAAATTCAGGATTTCTTTGATGACGTTATTACTGAAACAGGCTATATGTCATCACTTGACCTTGATAAGGAAACTGCCGACGAGCGCAAGCAGAACGTAATGGAGCTTCTTGCCAACCTTGTCCGTTATATGGAGGAAAATGAGGGTGGCACACTTACAGGCTTCCTTGAGGAAATTGCCTTGCTTTCTGATATTGATAATTATAATGCGGATTCCGAATCTGCAGTTCTTATGACACTTCACTCCGCAAAGGGTCTTGAATTCCCCGTTGTGTTTATTGTGGGTATGGAGGAAGGACTTTTCCCGGGAAATCAGGTTATGTACGACCCATCGGAGATAGAGGAGGAGCGTCGTCTTTGCTACGTTGGCATTACACGAGCAAAGGAAAAGCTTTATATTACCAATGCGCGGACTCGTATGCTATATGGCAATACAAGCCTTACAAGGCCGTCACGCTTTATAAATGAAATACCCGACGAGCTTGTTGATTCTAATCTTAACGCACCTCAGCAGAGCTTCTACGGTGGTTTTTCGTCACAAAGTAGGTTTGGTGGCTATTCGGGCAGCTCTTCAGGCAGTAGCTCAGGCTACAGCAGACCTGCTGCAGATAACAAGCCAAGGTCAACAGGTGTTGCAGGTGGCTTCTCAAAGGGCGGCTTCAGTCAGTCTGCCGCCAAAAAGAGTGAGCCTGTAAATATTGATTATAAAACGGGTGACACCGTTGAGCACAAAACCTTTGGCAGGGGTCTTGTTATAGGTGCAAAATCTGTTGGTGGTGATATGGTCCTTGAAATTGCCTTTGAGGATTACGGCACCAAAAAGATTATGGCTAAAATGGCTAAGATGAAAAAGATATAAAATAAAAAATATCGCAACACTTTTCGTGTTGCGATAATTTTTTTATTAAAACTCGCTGAATGGCGTTGAAATACGGCTTACTCTGAAGTTTACAGCCTCGCGTGAGCGGTTGAAGCGAGATATGCTGAACACAAGTCCCACACCAACGTAAAGGCAAAGTGTACTTGAACCACCTGCGCTGAAGAAGGGGAGTGTAATACCGATAACAGGTAAAAGCATAAGGCAAACACCAATGTTGATAACAACCTGTGTTGCAATCATTGACGCAATACCGTAGCAGGCAAGCTGTGTTGAAAAGTCGCGTGAATTTTTGCCAATTGAAAACATTTTGTAGCAAATCATAAACAATATGCCCAATGCAATAAGACAACCAATAAAGCCTGTTTCTTCACCAACAGCGGTGAAAATCATATCATTTTCACTTTCGGGAACAATGCCGTTCTGTGTATACGTGCCCTTGAAAAGACCTTGTCCGAAGAATCCGCCTGAGCCGAGGGCATTCAGACCCTTTAACTGCTGGTAGCTTTCTGCTGCATATTCATCGGGTCTTAACAAAGCAAGGAATCGCGCCTTCTGGAAATCGTTTAACACGTACATCCAAATAAGGGGTGATGATGCCACAATAAGCGCACCACCGCAAGCAAAGTAGCCCCAATGAAGACCTGCAAGGTAAAGCATTGCAAGTGTCATAAACATAAATACAAGGGCAGAGCCCATATCTCCTGTAAGAATAACAAGTCCAACAGGAACCATAGCGTGAATGCCGAGGAGAATAAGTGATTTTAATTGATTGATTGTATCTCTGCACAGCTCAAGGTGCATTGAAAAGGTGATAACGTAACCGATTTTTACAAGCTCCGAGGGCTGAAAGAAAACCGAACCAAACTGCAGCCAGGATCTTGCATCAGGTCTTGATTCGGGCGCAACACCAAACAATAGTGTTATTATCATAAGACCAATACAACCAACACCTATTATGGGCCATAGCTTCATTATCAGCTCGTGGTCAATTGCGGATATAACAAGCGTAATTACAAGGCCAAGGACTGCGGCAATAATCATAACGGTAGCGTCACGTGAAATGAACTGACCATCCTCTAACAGGCATCGGGTTGTGCTGTGTACCATAAGAACACCAAAAACTGATGCAGCTGTAATAAGTGCCAACAGTATTTTATCTGTTTCCGCTATGAAGCGTTTTATATAAGGAAATAATTTTTTCAAGGCTTTGCCCCCTTGATTTTATAACGTAATATTGTTATTATACATATAATGAAATTTTATTTCAAGTCTTTTAGTTTTTTTGAGGCATTGTATGGTAGAGGTTATTTCAAATTCACCCGCACAGACCGAGAAATTTGCACGTAAGCTTGGCGCGGTTTTATCAGGCGGTGAAACAATAGCATATTTTGGCGGACTTGGTATGGGTAAAACTCGTTTTACTGCAGGTCTTGCCGAGGGAATGGGCATTTTTACCGAGGTTTCAAGCCCCACCTTTGCACTTGTTCATGAGTACAGAGGGGATAAAACCTTGTATCATTTTGATATGTACAG
>JAGBTL010000075.1 GCA_017631355.1 Clostridia bacterium | reverse complement strand
TAATTGTATCTGCACCGTAATCCTTAAGGAAGCCTGCAGCCTCAAAGGTTCTCTGTGATGTCCTGAGAACAAAATCCTTTGTATCAAGCACAATACCCGACAGCAACGCTGTTGCAACGTGCATTGGTACGTTATCCTGAATTGAGGAATACTGTATCAGCTCTGCAACAAGCTCACACGCTGAAGATGAGGTCGGTGAGCTATAAAGAATATCTGCATCCGACAAATAGTCGTCTGACCTTCTGTGGTGGTCAATAACAACAGTTGCACCGGCAAGGTCATAAACGTCTGATGAGTCAAGCAGCTTCTTCCTTTGTGTATCAACAACAATAACAACCGTGTCGTCATTAGAAAGATCCTCTGCCTTAGAGGGCGTTATAAAGCTGTCAAAGCCGTTCTCAACAGCATAAGCCACCAATGCAGAAGCAAGTGTTGACCTGCCGTCAACCACAACGCTTGCTTCAAGACCAAGACTCTGCGCGTAAAAGCACATACCCATTGCTGCACCGATTGCATCATAGTCGGAATACTTGTGACCAATAACAATGGCTCTTTTGTACTGCTTGAGCAGGTTTGAAATATTAGCCGAGGTCTGTCTTGGTGAAACCCTTGAGCTTTCGTTGGTTTTGTTGGAAACACCGCCAAAGTATATGTAGCCGTCCTCGCTGTAAACAGCAGCTTGGTCACCACCACGGCTGAGTGCCATTTCAAGTGATTTTTTGGCACGCGATTCACATTCGCGCATGGACTCACCTGTGCCAACACCAATAGAAAGAGTTGCCTCAATCTGACGCTCCTCAAATTTAAGCTCACGAACCTTTGTAAGGATAGAAAACTTGTCCGCAATCATTGTGTCAAGATTTCGCTTTTCACCAACAACGAGGTAGCTACCGTTACCAACACGCTTGAGCACAACAGCCTCATCCTTAAGCCAGCCCTCAATAATTGCTTCTATGCTACCAAGAACAGAAGCAAGTCTGCTATCTGTAAGGTAACGTGACATCTGCTCAATGTTATCAATAAGCAGCATCATAACAAATGGTCTTGATTCAACAAACTCACGTTGAATTGACTTATATGCCGTATCATCAAAGAAATAAAAGCAAAGCATAGGGCGCGTTGCACTCTTTACGTTAACGACAAAGGCGGTGTATTCGTTTTCGGCAAAGGTTGAACTGCATATGCGCTTCTCACAATAGTCTGAAAATGAATAGTCGTCAAAGAAATCGTTAATTGTAAGTGAGTTGATGTCATAGGAATCAACGATATCCTCAAAGAACTGTTTGTTATACCAAACTATGCTACCAGCCTTATCACACATTACTGCAGGTAAAGGAAAGGAATCAACGCCTTCCCCTTCACCATTGATAAGTGTTTTGTTAACAGCGCTCACGTATTTAATTGTTGCCTTAAGAGAAAAAGCAGAATAAATAATTCCAAGCACAAGTGATACAAGGAACGATACCGCCAATGCAATGCCAACGTTACGGTTGAAAAAGAAAGCAGCAACAGTCATCACAAGCAACACAAGCGTGGCGGAAAATCCTGCTATATTCTGATAAAATAAAGCCTTAACTTTCATAAAAACACCATTAAACTTCCATAAGAATGGGTAAAATCATTGGGCTTCGCTTTGTTCTTTCATACATAAGGCGCGAAATTTCATCACGGAGCTTTGTGTTCATTGCATTCACATCAAAGCTATATGGCGGGAAGCTGTCAATAATGCTCATTGACTTAACAACAGCCTCGTTCATAAGGCTTTCCGCCTCCTTGACGTAAACAAAGCCGCGCGAAACAACCTCAGGACCTGACAAAAGCTCACCCGAGGCGCCGTCAATTGTTGCCGCAATGATGATAATACCATCCTGACCAAGGTGAAGTCGTTCCTTCATTACTCGTGTGCCGACGTCACCAACACCATATCCGTCAACGTAAACCTTACCGCTCGCAACAGTACCCGAAACAGCAATGCTTTTGTTGCTGACAGAGATTTCATAGCCATTATCAGCAATAACAATATTCTCCGACGGAACACCAACACTCTCTGCAAGTCGTGCATGATAACGAAGGTGCTTCTGCTCACCATGAACAGGAATGAAATACTTAGGCTTCACAAGTGAAAGCATAAGCTTGAGCTCCTCCTGACAGGCGTGACCTGAAACGTGTACGTCGTACATCTTTTCATATACAACCTTTGCGCCAAGCTTGAGCAAATCATTTATAACTCTGTAAACTGTTTTCTCGTTACCGGGAATTGGCTTGGCAGAGATAATAACGCAGTCATTAAACCCTACCGAAACCTTACGGTGATTACCTGATGCCATTCGTGAAAGCGCTGACATTGGCTCACCCTGACTGCCTGTTGTAATGATAACAAGCTGATCGTCGGTGTACTTTTTAACCTCATCAATGCCGATAAGTGTGCCGAACGGAACGTTGATATAACCAAGCTCCGTCGCAACTGAAACAACGTTTTCAAGGCTCCTGCCTGAGAGAGCAACCTTTCTGCCTGTCTGTGCAGCAATGTCAATAATCTGCTGAACTCTATGAATGTTAGAAGCAAAGGTTGCAATAATTATACGCTTGTTGCCTGCCTGTGAGAAAAGGTTAATGAAGGTTTCACCAACCTTGCTTTCACTTTGTGAATAACCGGGCTGTTCAGCGTTGGTTGAATCGGAAAGTAAGCAAAGAACGCCTTCGTTGCCAAGCTCGGCAAAGCGGGAAAGATCAATTATGCCTCCATCAATGGGACTTGTATCAATCTTAAAGTCGCCTGTCTGAACAATTGTACCTGCCTGTGTTCTGATAGCGAGGGCAACCGCATCGGGAATTGAGTGGTTAACCTTAATGAACTCAACATCAAAATCACCAAGAGTGATAATGTCACCCGCTTTAACGATATGAATGCTTACTTCACTCTGAAGGTTGTGCTCCTCAAGCTTTCCCATAATAAGTCCGGCAGTAAGCTTTGTTGCATAAACAGGTATGTTAACCTTTTTAAGAAGGTAACAAAGAGCACCGATATGATCCTCGTGACCGTGGGTAATAAGGATACCCTTAACTCTGTCCGCATTACGCTCAACAAATGTAAAATCAGGAATAACAAAGTCAACGCCAAGCTGATCAGACTCTGGGAATGCAAGACCGCAATCCACAATAAGCATTGATTTTGCATATTCATAGCAGGTCATATTTTTTCCGACCTCGTTTATACCGCCAAGGAAGGAAATCTTTATGGGATCTGCGCTGACAGGTGGAATAACCTTTGAATAACGGCCGTATTTTTTGCCTTCATTCATTGTCTTGCTGCCACTCCTTTTTTTATCGGATGTGCGACGAGAGGTATCTTTTTTTGCAGTTTCGCGTCTTTTCTCCTGCTTGGGCGCAGAATTAGACTTTTTTG
>JAGBTL010000074.1 GCA_017631355.1 Clostridia bacterium | reverse complement strand
CACCGGGGTGCTGACCTGTTGTTCTTTTAACGCCTGTACAACCAATTGTAAGGCGGTCAATTTCCGCCTTGGTCATTGTAAGACCACGTTCTTCAATATACTTCTTAACGAAGCCGTATGCAGTTTTATCGGCAACACCTGATATTGTACCTGCCTTAAAAACGTATGCCTTACCGAAAAGCTCCTCGGTATATTTATGTGACTGTGCCTGATATTCACCCGCAAAGTTAAGGTCAATATCGGGAGATTTATCACCAAAGAAGCCAAGGAAGGTTTCAAAGGGAATTTCGTGACCGTCACGAACAAGCGGTGTTCCGCATTCGGGACACTCCTTCGGCGGAAGGTCAAAGCCTGAGCCAACCTCGTTGTGAAGGAAGAACTCTGAATAGCGGCACTTAGGACAACGATAATGGGGCTGCAAGGGGTTAACCTCGGAAATACCCGCCATTATAGCAACGAAGGATGAACCAACGGAGCCTCGTGAGCCAACGTAATAGCCACATTCCTCGGAGTGCTTAACAAGCAGTCGCGCAATCATATAAAGACCTGCAAAGCCGTTTTCAATAATAGATTTCAGCTCTTTTTCAAGTCGCTCTGCAACAACCTGAGGAACAGGGTCACCATACCATTCCTTTGCTCTGTCCCAGCAATGGCGTGTAAGGTCCTCCTCCGCACCGGGAATAACCGGGTTGAAGGTACCATCAGGAATGGGTAGAATGTCAGGCTCAATCATATCTGCAATAAGGTTTGTATTTGTAATAACAACCTCTCTTGCAGTATCCTCACCAAGATATGCAAAGTCATCAAGCATTTCCTGTGTTGTTTTAAGGTAAAGGGGTGGCTGATTATCTGCATCGCCAAAGCCCTGTCCTGCCTGAAGAATTGCACGGAATTTAGCATCTGTCTTTTTAAGGAAATGAACGTCACCTGTGGCAACAGTCTTTTTGCCAAGCTCATCACCAAGGTTGATGATTGCCCTGTTGATGCGTTGAATATCGTCAAATGAGTTAATGTTCTCGCAGCCGTCGCGCTGACTGAGAATCATATACTCATTGTTGCCAACGGGCTGAATTTCAAGGTAATCGTAGAAGGAAGCAATCTCCCTGATTTTTTCAGGGCTTTCATTCTTAAGGAATGCGTGATAAAGCTCACCCTCGGAACAAGCACTACCAATAATAAGACCCTCGCGCATTTCATCAATAAGGCTTTTGGGCATTCTTGGCTTCTTGTGGAAATAATCAATATTTGAACGAGAAACAAGCTTGTACAGATTTTTAAGACCAACCTTGTTTTTAACAAGAAGAATACAATGGAAATATCTGTCGGCTTTAATCTCCTCAAGGCTCTTCTTTGAGCCGTCGTCATTTATATCGTTTACAAGATAGCATTCGCAACCATAAATGATTTTAAAGCCGCTTCCGCGTGCGGTATTACAAGCCTCAGGGAATGCCTGAACACAACCGTGGTCGGTAATTGCAATCGCCTTGTGTCCCCATTTCATAGCAGTTTTTACAATGGATTTTGCACTGCTCATAGCATCCATTGCAGACATATTGGTATGAAGATGAAGCTCAACACGCTTTTCCTCTGCTTCGTCAGTTTCTTCAATTTTGCTGATTGAGGAAACGCAGTTTGCCTTGATTATATAATCCTTTTTGTAATCATCATAGGTAATTACACCACGTACAATAACAGTAATGCCGTCCTTAACCTGAGAATCAAGGTATTCAAGCTGCTCCTTAACGTCAAAGAATTTACAGGAATAGGAGCCTGTATTATCGGTAATGTTAAACTCAATAATATAACGCTTTCCGTCCTTGGTTTCGCGCTTTTCATAGTTGAAAACCTCACCCCACACAATGATTTCACCATCATCGTATGAAACCTCGCTCATAGGCTTTGGCTTGGCGTATTTATAGTTACCGTAAATGGTTTTTACTGTATTGAAATCAAGGGGAACACCCTCAAAGTTTGGGTTAACCTCAGGGGGCTTAACAGGCTGATTAGCACGGTCAATCTCCTGCTGCTTTTTCAGAAATTCATCAGCATCGCTATCCTCACCAATGAGTTCAACAGTAATTTTACGGTCAAAGTGCTGTAAAACATAATCCTCAAGGAACTTGTGGGCACCCGCATTTTCACAGATATCCCTACCCTGCTTCAGGAAGTTTATGGTGAACACTTCGCCGTCAAACCTTGTTTCGATAGCATCAAGGAAGCCGTTTGTCTGAGGCACGTTCTTTCTGACAACCTTAAGAAGCATTGGAAAGCATTCTGCCTTAAGTGCTTCGGGTGGAAGCGCATATTCAAACTCAACAGACTTAAGCTGAAGTGATTTTTTTATTTCATTTGCAACCGCTTTAAGACACATAATGTTATCAAAGGTGTCAATATGTAAAAGAGCGGTCAGCGACATATTCTCTTTATCAATATTCAAATCGGAAAACAGAGTGTTTTTCAACATTCCTCTGTACTGCTCGGTTGAAATATATTCACCGAAGATTTCCGGAAAATTATACAATTTCATATTTTATCTAATTCGTCAAGCAATTCCTTGACAATATCCTCTTCGGATACCTTTCTTAATATTTCGCCCTTTTTAAATAACACGGCACAACCGTCACCGCCTGCAATGCCAATATCCGCCTCACGAGCTTCACCGGGACCATTAACAACGCAGCCCATAACGGCAATTTTAACAGGCTTTTTAATATCCTTAACTGCTTCCTCAACCTGCTGTGCAAGGGAAACAAGGTCAATTTTTGTTCTGCCACAGGTAGGACAGGCAACAATCTGCGGAGTTTCAACGCGGAGATTAACCGCCTTCATTATATCGCGTGCAGCATAAATTTCCTTAACAGGTGAATCTGTAATTGAAACACGGATTGTATCACCAATACCCTTAAGGAGAAGTGAGCCGATACCGATTGAGGACTTGATAAGTGAGCTACGCTCTGTGCCTGCCTCGGTAACACCAAGGTGCAAGGGATAATCGCACTGCTCTGCAACAAGTGTATATGCCTTCACCATATTTTCAACGTCAGATGATTTGATTGAAATAATTGTGTCGTAGAAATCACATTCCTCAAGCATTTTAACGTGACGGAAAGCACTTTCAACCATAGCCTCAGGTGTAGCTCCACCATATTTTTCAAGAAGCTCCTTTTCAACAGAGCCTGAATTGACGCCAATACGAATGGGAACGCCCTTAAGTGCACAAGCATCGGCTACTGCGGCAACTCTGTCCTGCGAGCCGATGTTACCGGGATTGATTCTGATTTTATCAACGCCCGCCTGAAGGCTTTCAAGAGCAAGCTTATAATCAAAGTGGATATCTGCAACGAGCGGTATTTTCGCCTGCTCCTTGAGCTTGCCAAGAACCTTTACAGCATCCATATCCGGCACAGCCATTCGCACAATTTCGCAGCCTGCATCCTGCAGAGCAATCAACTGCTCAAGATTTTTCTCATAGTCTGATGCAGGTGCATTAAGCATTGACTGAATTGCAATTGGGGCATCTCCACCAATTTTAATATTGCCGACCTTAACTTGTCTTGAAACACGTCTAATCATTTAAATCACCTTAATAATATCACTAATCATTACAACCGCCATAAATGCGAGAAGAATTACCATACCAACAGTATGAACAAGGCCTTCTTTTTTAGCGGGAATGGGCTTACGTCGTATCATTTCAACGAAAATGAAGAACAATCTGCCACCATCAAGCGCAGGGAAAGGAAGAAGGTTAAACACACCAACGTTAATGGTAATCATTGATAAAAAAGTAAGCGCGGTAAGGATTTTATCGCTGAAGCTTTCAGCCTCTGCAGTAGATTCCGCAATTGCAGAAATTGTACCAACAGGACCCGAAATATCCTTGATACCGTATTTGCCTGTGAAAATATCAACAATACTGAGCCTTACCATCTGCACGATAGATGCTGAATCAAGGAAGGCGTTTTTTACAACGTTAAAAACAGTGGGTTTTTCACCAACAATAATGAAATCCTGCTCGATATACTGTCTGCCCTCAAACTCAAACTGATTGAAAGTAACACCCTTAAGCTCAACCTTTTCACCACCACGACGAACAACCATATCAAGCTTGTTATCAGAGTCGCGCACAAGGTTAAACGAAATACCCTTAAAGGAATAAATCTTCGTGCCGTTTATTTCAATAATCTCATCCCCTGCCTGCAGACCCGTCTGCTGACTTGTGGCGTTATCAAAAAAGCTGTGCACCTCACGAGTGCCCACAAGGTCACTGCACGAAAGGCAAATAGCTACAACTACAACACCAAGAATAAGGTTAAGAATTGCACCTGCTGCAACAATTATAAAGCGTTGCCATGCAGGCTTTTTATTAAATGCACGGTCATCATCACTATCCTCATCCTCGCCCTCCATGCTGACAAAGCCACCAATGGGCAAAAGACGGAGAGAATAGGTTGTTTCACCCTTTGTTTTGCTTATGAGCTTGGGACCCATACCAAGCGAAAATTCATTAACCTTGACCTTAAAAAGCTTGGCAAATGAAAAGTGACCGAATTCGTGAATGGCAATAAGCACACCAAAAAGGAATATAGCTAACAAATATGGCCACACACTACTCCAGATTGCACCAATATTCAACTAAAAAACACCACCATATTATTTATCAAAAGCCTGCAAGCTGACGAACCTTTTCGCGCATAAGAGCATCCGTATCGTAAACGTCCTGCAAGGAATAATTATCATTGTTGCTTGTGAACTCTGCCGCTCTTTCAATGAGTACAGGAATGTCACAGAAGGAAATTTTGCCCTGTCTGAAAAGAAGGTTTGCTTCCTCATTAGCGCAGTTAACTGCAGCAGGATAAAGTCCGCCCTTTTTAATAGCGTTGCGGCAAATATCCATACAGGGGAAGGTTTCGTAATCGGGCTTGTAGAACGAAAGATTGCCAACCTCCCACAAATCAAGCTGCTTTTCGGGAGATTCAAATCTGTCGGGATAAGTAATTGCGAACTGAATGGGTAACCTCATATCAGGATGACCAAGCTGTGCAATTACAGAATTATCGTCATATTCAATAAGCGAGTGAACAATGCTCTCACGGTGAACAACGATATCAATCATATCGGGGTCAACGTCAAAGAGCCAAACAGCCTCAATAAGCTCAAGACCCTTATTGAACATTGTTGCGCTGTCAATAGTTATTTTCTGACCCATGCTCCAGCTCGGGTGCTTAAGAGCGTCGGCAAGTGTAACGGTTTTGAGCTCCTCCTTGGTTTTGCCAAAGAAAGGTCCGCCTGATGCAGTCAGAATAATTCTTTTAAGAGCAGAATTGCGAGGCTTACCTAACAGGCACTGAAAAATAGCAGAATGCTCACTATCAACAGGAAGAATATCAACGCTGTTCTTTTTAGCAGCATCTGTAACAAGCTTGCCGCCTGCAACAAGGGTTTCCTTGTTAGCAAGTGCAATTGTTTTGCCGGCATTGATTGCATCAACTGTGGGCTTAAGACCTGCCATACCAACAACAGAGTTAAGTGTGATATTACCCTCACCCTCTGCCGCACAGAAGGATACACCCTCAAGACCACTAAGCACCTTTACAGGTAAATCTGCAACACGAGCCTTTAAATCGGCTGCAGCAGCTTCATCGACAAGGGCTGCATAGCGAGGCTTGAATTCACGAATCTGTTTTTCAAGCACCTCAACACTTGAATGTGCTGTCAATGCTTCAATTTTATACCCGTGTGTACGGGCAACGTCCAAGGTCTGAACACCGATTGAACCGGTTGAGCCTAATAAGTTTATACTTTTCATATCGCACCCACACTATTCATAAGGTAAATTGTTCCGTAGAGAACAGGCATTATAAAGAGAAGGCTATCAAATCTGTCCATTATACCGCCGTGACCGGGAAGCAGATTTCCGAAGTCCTTGATTCCGAAATTTCTTTTAATGGTTGAAGCGGCAAGATCACCGAACATACCTGCAATTGAAAGAATGATGCTGACAAAAAGAACAGCTATGTAAGAAAGCTTTGCAGGCTCAGTAAAAACATACTTGTTGAAAACAAGTAGCAAAAGCTCACAAACAATAACGGCACCAAGCACGCCACCGATTGCGCCCTCAACAGACTTTTTGGGGCTGATTTTGGGGCAAAGCTTATGCTTGCCAAGCTTGCTACCAACGAAATAAGCAAATATGTCTGTCATCCAAGCAGCGCAAACGCAGAATATAAGAAGATAAATACCCTCTGTTTTGTTGAAGCCCTCAATATAGCGGTCAACGTCCCTGAACACAATCATAAGAGAGAATGAATATGGAACGCAAACAGATGCAAAAATTGCGGTAACCGCCTGTTCAAACTTAGTTGCTTCAAATTTAATGAGCATAAATATGAAAACGAGAACAACGTAAATGCAGCCAAAGGGCGCCGCAGGAAAATCAACGGCGAAGTGAGTAATAAAGGGAATGGCAGCACTCAAAACAAGGCTTGCGGCAATAATAAGCTTATTTTTAAGACCTACAGCCTTTTCAATTTCCCAAACGGCAATAACGGAAATAGCCGCACAGAAAAATGCAAAGGCAACGGTATTTATAAGCAAAACCGCACCAATAAATACTATTCCAAAAACAAGTCCTGTTATAACTCTCTGTTTCATAAACACACCTCATTTACCCTGAAAATGCAGGTAAAAAAACATCATATAAAGTCACCAATATCCGAATGCATATTTTGCATTCGGATACAACGGGCTTATACACCGCCAAAGCGACGGTTACGCTTTTGATAATCTCTGAGAATTTCGTTAACGTGCTCCTCGGTAAAATCGGGCCACAAAACGTTTGAAAACCAAAACTCAGAATATGCAGACTGCCACGGCAGGAAGTTTGAAAGACGATACTCACCGCTTGGACGGACAATAATATCCGGATCAGGCTGACCTGCGGTATAAATATTGTCGCAAATTGTTTGCTCGGTAATATCGGAAACGTCCATTTTACCGTCCTTAACCATTTGCGCAATGTCCTTTACCGCATGAGTAATCTCTGCCCTGCCGCCATAATTAAGCGCAATGTTAACAGTCATTTTTTCATAATGAGCGGTTTCGCGCTCAGCCTTTTCAATAAGCTTGAGCAAATCCTTGGGAAGACCCTCGCGCTCACCGATAAAGCGAAGTCGCATCTGCCTTATGGTGTTTTCACCTGTGCGGGTATCACCCTCTCGGAGATACTCCTTAAAAAGGTTCATAAGAGCAAGAACCTCTTTTTTGGGTCTGTTCCAATTCTCGGTGGAGAAGGCATAGAAGGTAAGGTACTTAATGCCAACGTCGGCACAATACTCGCCTATTCTGCGAAAGACCTTAGCGCCTTCCTTGTGACCTGCGCTACGCTCCAAGCCACGCTCCTTTGCCCATCTGCCGTTACCATCCATTATGAAGCCAATGTGTTGAGGAAGAACCTCAAACTGTGGAATATTATCACTCATAATCAGATTTCCATAATTTCCTTTGTTTTTGCTGCGGCAACCTCATCAAGCTTCTTAACAAATTCATCAGTAATCTTCTGAATTTCCTCTTCAGCGTACTTCTGGTCATCCTCAGTAATTTCAGAATTCTTTTTCATAGCCTTGATTTTGTCAATGCTGTCACGTCTGATGTTACGAACACCAACCTTTGCCTCCTCAGCATACTGAGCAACCTCTTTTGAAAGCTGCTTTCTGCGCTCCTCTGTAAGAGCAGGGAAAACAAGGCGGATAACTCTGCCGTCGTTTGAGGGATTGATGCCGATGTCAGACGCAAGGATAGCCTTTTCAATAAGGCTTACTGTTGATACGTCCCAAGGCTGAATTGCAAGAATGCGAGCTTCGGGAACAGAGATAGCTGCCATCTGATTAACAGGTGTGGGACAGCCATAGTAGTCAACCTGAACCTTATCAAGAATTGCGGCATTAGCTCTGCCTGCACGGATTGAGTTGTACTCGTGCTTAAGTGAAGCAACTGACTTTTCCATTTTTTCACGTGTTGTAGCAAATACTGTTTTCATAAATAAATACTCCTTTAATTAAACAAGATTAAGAAACTACCGTGCCGGCATTTTCACCGCAAACGGCTCTGTTAATATTTTCTGTGTCGTTAAGGTTAAAAACAAGAATGGGGATGTTGTTTTCACGGCAGATAGCTGCAGCAGCAGTATCCATAACCGCAAGGTGTCTTTCAAGAAGCTCATCGTGTGAAATTTTATCAAACTTTACAGCATCACTGAACTTGTTGGGGTCCTTATCATAAACGCCATCAACGTTTGTTGCCTTGAAATAAACGTCCGCATTGATCTGTGCAGCGCGGAGCGCAGCACCTGAATCTGTTGAGAAGAAGGGATTACCTGTACCGCCTGCGAAGATAACAACCCTACCCTTTTCAAGGTGTCTGACAGCCTCGTCGCGAACGAAGGTTTCAACAACACCAACAATCTGCACAGCAGACATAACGCGGCAATCAACGCCAACATCAAGGAAGCCCTGCTGAAGTGCAAGAGAATTCATTACAGTTGCAAGCATGCCGATGCTGTCGGCACGTGTTCTGTCCATATCGCCGCTTGAACGACCGCGCCAGAAGTTGCCGCCGCCAACAACAATACCAACCTGAACGCCCTTGTCAGTAATTTTTTTAACTGCAGAGCAAACCTCATTAATAACATTAAAATCGAAACCGTGACCTGCCTCGCCTGCAAGAACCTCACCGCTAAGCTTAAGCAGAAGTCTTTTGTAAACGGGTTCCATAAACACTATCCCCTTTCAGCCGAAAATCGACATTAAAATTTACTATATTATTTTACAATAAAAGGAGGATATTGTAAATAGTTAAATATATTAAATTTTATGAATAAATTTATAAATAATATATAAATAAATAAGCCTGCTACTTGTACAAACACAAACAGCAGACTTTAGTTGAGCTTGATGATTAAATTGAAATTCTTCGTTGGAGGCGGATTTTGTCTGAAATCATTGCTACAAACTCTGAATTTGTGGGTTTATCGCGTTGGCTCTGTATTGTATAGCCAAAGTATGCATTAAGCACCTCCACGTCACCCCTGTCCCAGGCAACCTCTATTCCGTGCCTTATGGCACGTTCAACGCGGGAGGCGGTGCTACCAAAGCATTTTGCAACGGTGGGATAAAGAATTTTTGTAACAGAATTCAACATTTCAGGGTCTTCCACCGCAAGGCGAATAGCCTCACGAACATATTTATAGCCCTTAATATGAGCAGGAACGCCTATCTGATGAAGAATATCGGTTATAACAACGTTCAAATCCTGCTGAAGCTCATAAGCAGGAGAAACGCTTATACCCTTCCAGCTTGAAATCTGTACAATTCGTTCAGCCATCATCTGCGGGTCAATAGGTTTAAGGAAATAATAGTCAACACCCGCCTTTGTTAAATCCCTTTCAAAATTGGGATTATCAATAGACGACATAACTATAATCATAGGACGTGTAACAGGGTCCCTCATATTGATACGTGAAATAACGCCCATAGCATCAATATGCTGCAAGAATGCATCCATAATAATGACGTCGGGATGATAATCCTCATAAAGCTTTAAAAGCTCCGCACCATTCTTACCACAGCAACGCACGTCCATTTTATTGTTACGAAGAACGTTGGCAAGCTTTATGCTCGCTTCGTCCCTTTCATCGGTCATAAGGACAGACAAATTGTTCACCATTTGTGAGCACCTCCTAAAATGTGACTAAATTATATCATTGACGCTATTTTTAATCAATAGACTTTGCTTTAAATCGGGATTTTGAACAAATACGACCCTTGCAGAACCCTTGTAAAATAAGGCTTCCTGACCATTTTTGTCGAATTTTGTCGAATGTGTTGTGCAACTTTAAATCACCTTGTTTTAAGTATACAATTTTTAACGAAAAAACACAAGTTTTATAACATAAAAAATGCTGATATTTTTCTATTTTATAATAAAAGCAACTCCCTGCATTGCTGTAAGGAGTTGTAAAAAACGAAATAATACTGATTATCTCTTTGAGTTTTCGGTGTACCGTTTATATCGTGTAATATCGTTGAAAATCGTTATGACTCAAGAAGATTGCCAATGTTGAAAATTTACAATCTTATGCTATAATAAGAAAAAAGCGAGGTGCTATCTTTATGAAAATACACGGTGTAAAGCGCGAATGGTCTCACCCGATTTTTTGTATGAAAAAGCATTATTGCCCCTATTGTAATGAGAGGTTAGAAAAAACGAAAACGGAAACGGTTGTTAATTCAAAATCGGAAGAAGCAAAAAACTATGATTTTTCAAATGGTGATGGTTTTTTAGTCGGAAATATAAAATTCATTCGAACTGTTTTTCGTTGCAACAAATGTGATAAGACCTTCACCATAAAAGAAGTTAAAGAAAACGACATCGCCATCAACCGATGGAAGTGATAGAAGGTATTAAAGTCTTCTTAAAGGTATTGCTTATACTGATTCCACTTGCATTAATATTTGGATT
>JAGBTL010000073.1 GCA_017631355.1 Clostridia bacterium | reverse complement strand
TATAAAAATGTAATATATATAAAAAAACAGATAAAACAGAGCATAAAGGGCGCGTAAATCAGGGCTTTATCAGGTTTAAATTCAGACAGTTTTCGTTCAGACGAAATGACAAATAAACCGCAAGGCTTTGTGCCTTACGGTTTATTTTCATGAAGTATTAACGGAAAATATTAAATTTAAACCTGTAAAAATCCCGTTTTATACGACCTTTTTTAATACATGCCGCCGCCCTGTGCTGCTGCCATTGCTGCAGCGCTTGCTGCTGCGTCTGCTGCGGGATCAGGCTTGTCGGTAACAAGGCTTTCGGTTGTGAGAACCATTGCTGCTACGCTTGATGCATTCTGGAGAGCAGAGCGAGTAACCTTTGTGGGGTCAAGGATGCCTGCCTCGGTCATATCTGTGTATTCCTCTGATGCAAAGTTGAAGCCGTAGCCCTGCTTGCCTGAGCGAAGAATGCCATCAATAATAACAGAGCCCTCAAGACCTGCATTTGCCGCGATCTGACGAACAGGCTCTTCAATTGCCTTGCGGACAATCTTTGCACCGGTCTTTTCATCGGCATCAGTAAGTGAAAGAATATATTCATCAAGTGCGGGAATTGCATTAAGTAGTGCAACGCCACCACCTGCAACGTAGCCCTCTTCAATAGCTGCCTTTGTTGCTGCAAGAGCGTCCTCAATACGGAGCTTCATTTCGCGCATTTCTGTTTCAGTAGCAGCACCAACACGGATAACTGCCACACCACCTGCAAGCTTTGCAAGTCTTTCCTGAAGCTTTTCGCGGTCAAAGTCAGAGTTTGTAGCCTCAATCTGTGACTTGATCTGTGCAACGCGAGATGCGATTTCATCTGCATCGCCTGCACCGTCAACAATGATTGTGTTTTCCTTGCTGATTTTAATCTGACGAGCACGGCCAAGCTGTGAAACGTCAGCATCCTTAAGGTCAAGACCAAGCTCCTCTGTGATAACCTCGCCGCCTGTAAGGATAGCGATGTCACGGAGCATTTCCTTTCTTCTGTCGCCAAAGCCGGGAGCCTTAACACCAACACAGGTGAAGGTACCGCGAAGCTTGTTAACAAGAATTGTTGCAAGAGCCTCGCCCTCAATATCCTCAGCAACGATTACAAGCTTTTTGCCTGCCTGAACTATTTTTTCAAGGAGAGGAAGAATCTCCTGAATGTTTGAAATTTTCTTGTCTGTGATAAGGATGAAGGGCTCGTCAATAACAGCCTCCATCTTGTCTGTGTCGGTTACCATGTAGGGTGAAATGTAACCGCGGTCAAACTGCATACCCTCAACAACGTCGCAGCTTGTTTCTGCAGTTTTGCTTTCCTCAACTGTGATAACACCGTCAGAGGTTACCTTATCCATAGCCTCTGCAATAAGGTTACCAACGTTTTCATCTGCTGATGAAATTGTTGCGATACGAGCAATATCGCTTGAGCTTGTAACAGGCTTTGAGTTTGCCTTGATTGTTGAAACAACGTTTTCAACTGCATTCTTGATGCCTTTCTTAAGCACTATGGGGTTTGCACCTGCAACAACGTTTTTCATGCCCTCGCGAACAAGAGCCTGTGCAAGGAGTGTAGCAGTTGTTGTACCGTCACCTGCAACGTCATTTGTCTTAGTTGCAACCTCTTTAACGAGCTGTGCGCCCATATTTTCAAATGCATCCTCAAGCTCAACCTCTTTAGCGATTGTAACGCCGTCATTTGTGATGAGGGGTGCACCGTACTTCTTGTCAAGAACTACGTTTCTGCCCTTGGGGCCAAGTGTGATTTTAACTGTATCGCTAAGCTTGTCGATACCTGCCTGAAGAGCTCTGCGGGCATCTTCGCCATAAATTATCTGTTTTGCCATAATTACGTATCCTCCCTGAATAGATTATTCAACAATAGCAAGAATGTCGCTCTGACGAACAATGATGTATGTTTCGCCGTCAATTTTAACCTCTGTGCCTGAATATTTGCTGAGAATTACCTTGTCGCCAACAGAAACCTGCATTTTGATTTCCTTGCCGTCAACAATTCCGCCGGGGCCAACTGCAATGATTTCTGCAGTCTGGGGCTTTTCCTGTGATGCAGCAGCAAGAATGATGCCGCCCTTTGTTGTTTCCTCTGCCTCGCAGAATTTGAGAACGACTCTGTCGCCTAAGGGTTTAAGTGTCATACGGATTACCTCCTATATTAAATAAATAAATTACGTATTGGGTTAGCACTCGCTTGTGCTGAGTGCTAAATATATGATACCCGATTTCAGAAAAAAATCAAGGGGTTTTAAGTAATTTTTTATCTTAAGATGATATTATTTACATTTGCTTAATATTATACCATTTAAAATTATAGTGCCGCAGGGGCAAGAGCCCTCACCGAGCGCCCTGCACCCCTGATATGAAACGCTTTTTCAGGGCAACAGACCGCAGCAAAACGCCCCAAAAAAATATTTTATAAATTTCTCAAAAAAATGCTTGACAGACCAAAACATTTGTGATATAGTAGTCAAGCGTTGAGACGCTGGTGTAGCTCAGTTGGTAGAGCAGCTGATTTGTAATCAGCAGGTCGGGGGTTCGAGTCCGTCCACCAGCTCCATTTTTATTCTCAATTGAATAATGTATATGTGGGAGTGTTCCCGAGTGGCCAAAGGGGGCAGACTGTAAATCTGTTGGCACCGCCTTCGGTGGTTCGAATCCACCCGCTCCCACCAGAAAAAAGCATCGCATAAGCGGTGCTTTTTTCAATGATGTTTGCCTTACGGCAAATGATGTCACTACGTTAATGATGCCGTTTCACTAATGATGTCGCTTCGCTAATGATTATGGCAAACATCGCATCATTGCGAACATAGTGAGCTACATCATAATGCGAAGCATTGCTTCATATCACCGCAAGGTGATGCTTCATAAAATTACCAAGATAGCCAAGAGGCTATCTTTTTTGTTTGTGTCCGCAGGACACAACATCGTTTTGCGACATTTATGGCGCAAACATCATTTCGGTTTCACCCGAACTTCATTCCGCTTGCGGACACAAAATGAAGTTGCCTTCGGCAAATGAAGTGCTTACGCAATGAAGTGTGGCTTACGCCACAACAAAGTTGCCCTTACGGGCAAACGGATTACATACAACGGCAAAGCCGTTGATTGTGTTGCCTGCGGCAAACGATATTGCACTTCGTGCAAAAGAATGTTATACTTGCCTTGAGGTGGTTATATGAAACTTCGCATCAAAAGAATCTTTGCTTTTATAATTGACTGGAATATTGTTTTACTGCCATTTGCTTTTATTTTCGCATTTTTGCCTGCTGTTTTGCAAAAGCATCCAATCAGTAATCCGCTAATTGCTTTGCTAATGCTTTTCACATTTCTTGCTCCATTCGGCATTTTTTTGTTTCGTGACGCTATCTTTAAGGGCCGCAGCCCGGGAAAAAGGGTTTTTAAGCTTTACGTCTATGACCAAAAAACCTTAAACACGGCTGACACCACACAATGTGCTTTGAAAAACGTATTGCTCCCCTTATGTTTTTTCGATGCTGTAATATATTTAGTTACAGGCAAAACATTGGGCGACCGTGTGGCAGGCACATTGGTGGCAACCAAACAGGATCTTGAAGCCTTCAGCCAAGAAACAAAACACCCCGTCCCTGTCACCACAAAGGGGAAGGCTAAAAATGGTTTATCTGTACTTGCTATAATTGTTGCTTGTTTTCTTGCCCTTTTCGGTCTGACTCAAATCATTCTAAATCAGCAAAAGGACACGGAGGAATACAAAATTGCTTACCGTTATTTCACCGAAAGCAAAGCGTTTGAAGAATTAAACGTTGATGAATCAAAAATACGTTTTAATAAATACAGCCTGAACACATATACTTCTCATAAGGACAACTCCGTTACTCAAACCGCAGAAATCGGATTTGTTGTAAAATCCCAAACCTTTGTGGTTGTGTGTCATAAGGAAAATGACGTGTGGTTAGTATGTGATGAATGCACTTCTTTTAAATAATATTATAAAACAAAAAAAGACAGCACAAGCTGTCTTTTTTCAGGCAATTTTATTGTAGATGTGAGCATCACCTTATACTTTTCAAACACTCATCATAATTCACTATGTAATCTTTAAAAAACTCGTAGGATTTATCAGTAAAAAATACCCTGAACAGCGTTTTTCCGTCAAAGTCCTCAAACACAATCTCGCGAAAACGTCGCTCCGGAGGTAGATATCTGTTATATATTTCTTTAACGCTCGCTTTATGAATCTGCGAGAACTGCACAACCCTTTCTCTTTTCACAAACAAAACATACTTGATAACTCTTATACTTTGTCCTTCAATCTCTACTCGCGCCTTGTCAGAAAATACGGGGTAGATAAGCCAAAAGGCTACCATCACAATAAAAAGCACAAGCATACTAACCATATCCCACGTTTGCAAATAACACGAATACACGCACAAACCAACAAGGGAAATCAAGCAAAGCCACAAAATAGCGGATATGATTATTACTGCAGGCTTACTCATCTCCTGAAAAACAGAGGGTGTATTTATAGGAAATTTCATGATTCATCACCAAAAGCATAATAACACACAAGTTTTTATTTAACAAGACCTTTCATTACCAGTCCGCTTTTCTGCTAAAATCATTCTCGCAATGCTTTATCTTGCTTTT
The DNA here is from genome assembly GCA_017631355.1 of Clostridia bacterium. GTDB lineage: Bacteria > Bacillota > Clostridia > Oscillospirales > Acutalibacteraceae > DTU089. Next base: position 2,906 of record JAGBTL010000073.1, on the reverse strand, counting down.
TTATTTGATTTCAGTATAATGAAATCAGAGGCGGTGATTATATGAAAAAGAGCAACAAGTCCATTGGTTTAAAGGATATTATAGCAAACGAAAAAGCTATAATGTTACCGCTGAATTTCACCACGTCATATATAGTTACTCCCATCTATCTTGTTGTTACACTTTTACTTTTAGTTGGTTTTGGCGTTTCAATAGAAACAGATAACAAAAGTTATATAATTTTCGGATATGTATGTTTAGGCATTTTCGCTCTGTTATCGATTGCATTATTGGCAACTGTCCCCTTTGTTCGTAAAAGAGCAATCAAAACAGAGCTTACCCGCTACGATTTCGATGCTTCCGATGAAGAATATTCAGAAAACTTTGAATTTTACAATTCTTGTGTTCGCTTCGATAAACAAGGAATGTATGTAAATGATAATTTGTTTTACTACAATCATTTGCGCAAGCGGGTAGTTACCAACAATAAGTACCAACGCGTATTGATATTTTTACAATTCTCGGCAGCAGAGCACGAAGTCCTCCTCCCCCTTAATCCTGAAACTATAAATATGCTGACCTGCCTTAATATTAAGTTAGAAAATCAACATATCCTTGACTATATCATAAACAATAAAGAAAAAGCTTTTCAACAGATTTATGACAAAAAAATGTTGATCCTATGAGGTGATTTTATGTTCCCCCACAGAGGCTTTATGCTTGACAGTGTACGGCACATGCAGACTATTGATGAAATCAAAAAGCTGATTGATGCCCTTGCTGCACTCAATTTCAATAAATTTCATTGGCACCTTACAGATGACCAAGGGTGGCGCTTTCAGAGTGACCGCTATCCCCTGCTTAACACAATTTCTGCCGTAAGACCATATTCAGATTTCGGCAGGTCGCGTGTTGACGAGCCATACGGCAGAGTGTTCACAAAGGATGAGATGAGGGAAATTGTGGGCTACTGTGCAGACCGCGGCATTGACGTTATTCCCGAGCTTGATATGCCCGGTCACGTCAGTGCACTTCTCAGCGCATATCCTCACCTTTCCTGCAATGGTGAAGGCGTAAAAATCAAAACTCACCAAGGAATTTTCAAGGACGTTTTGTGCCTTGCAAAGGACGAGGTCTTTGATTTTGTAATAGATATTCTTGACGAGCTTCTTGAGGTTTTCCCCGGCGAATATATCCACATTGGCGGTGACGAAGCACCCTCTGACCATTGGAAAAGCTGTCCCGAATGTCAGGCTCTTATGAAGGAGCTTAGCATAACCGACTATGCCGAATATCAGACCCACTTTATGAACAGGGTTATCAATTACCTTGAAGGTAAGGGCAAGCACGCCATTGTGTGGAATGAGGCGGCAAAGGGCAAAAGCCTTGACAAGCGCGCTATTGTGCAATACTGGAAGGAAAGCCCAAGAGACACGGTGCGCTTCCTCAACGATGGCGGCAAGGCTATTCTTTCACCCTTCTCATATTGCTATTTTGACTATGATTACAATATTACACCCCTCAACAGAGTCTATTCACTAAAGCCCGATTTACCCGGACTTTCGGATGCGGGCAAGAAAAACATTATAGGCTTTGAGGCAACCATGTGGACAGAATACGTCAGTGACAACGAAAGGCTTGAAAAGCTGATTTTCCCGCGAATTATTGCACTTTCAAGGGTTGCCGCGGGTAAGGCAAACAAGCCCTATAATGAGTTTTTAAAGGAAGTCGGAGATTACCAAAAGCAATTCGGCAGCATCGCCTTTGCCGACGAAAAGCTGTGGACAAAACCACGCCTTGCAATGCCCCTTGGCTGGCTGAAATTTGTTAAGGACCACTACACGGCAGAATACATCAAGGAGCAGCTTTTTTAATAGCTTTAGGCAATTTGCAAAATTCCAAAACCCTATTTTTGTTATATATTCCCTGTACCAACCCCCCTGAAAGCACTTGTTTTTCAGGGGATTTCCTTTATAATGTAAAATGAGATTATATAGCACTACGCGAGGAGTTGTATTTAATGAAAAAAGGTCTCAGAAGAATGGTCGGGCTGTGCGTCTGCATTGTGCTGATTATTTCTAACCTTATGGGCACAGTCAGTCTTGCGGCAAGCACCGATATATACGAGCTGACCTTTGACAACCTGTTCATTTTTGAGCAATGGGCAAATCATCCCAACCTCAGAATGTTTGGTGATGATACAGGTGCAAGCACTATTACCACAGATATTTCTGCCGGTAGCTTTACAATTACAAATAATTCATCATCTGCCGAGGCTTTCACCACCTATTCGGCAGACAGCGTGGGAAAATTCTACAATATGCCCGTAGAGCCCGATACAGAATACTCCTTCTCATATATTGCAAATGGCTCCACCACAAGCTTTGAGACATTTGTGTTCTTCTACAATTCTGCCGGTGCATACACAACACTTCTGAACAGCTTTGCTACACAATATGGTCAGAATGAATGGACATTTACAACTCCCTCAGATGCGGCTTATATTCAGGTAAGATTTGATAACAACTCCCCCAAATCAAACGTAACTGTTTCCGATATCATAATCCGTCCTGTTGCGGCAAGGGAGTACGCCTCCGGTCACGCTCACCGCAAAGCCTTTGCCTATTCTGAAGGCACCACCTATGGTGCACTTCCCGTGCCCACAAGGTCAGACCTCGTTTTTGCGGGCTGGTACACAGGCCCCAACGGCACAGGCGAAAAAATAACCTCATCAACTGTGGTTACCCCAGCAAGCAAGGCTCTTTATTCAAAGTGGGACCCCATAATTTCCGGTGATATTGAAATCATTTCACTCCCCTTGAAGACTGACTATTTTGCCGGCGAAAGGCTTAATACACGCGGTCTTGTGCTTGGCATTACGTACCCCGACGGCACAAAGGAAAATATTGACGAGGGCTTTGACTGCT
>JAGBTL010000072.1 GCA_017631355.1 Clostridia bacterium | reverse complement strand
GTTACGCTGTCAGTAACAATAACACCGCCCGTTTTCTCCTTAAGAGCAATGAATGATGCAAGTGCTACAAGCTTATTTCTGTTGATTTCTGCCGCTGATTCATCAACACAAGCAGCACGGTCACAGTCAGTATCAAAGATAACGCCCAAATCTGCACCCGATTCACTTACTGCCTCGCATATACTCTGCATAGCAACCTTGTTTTCGGGATTAGGGATATGGTTCGGGAACGTGCCGTCCGGGTCAAGATAACGGCTACCCTCAATATCTGCACCGAGAACAGAAAGCACCTTGTGAGCATAGAATGCGCCCACACCGTTACCTGCATCAACAACAATTTTCATTCCCTGTAAGGGCTTGTCGTAATTTTCGGCATTAACGCCCTTTTTAATCATATCGCAAAGGTCTGCGCAATATTTTGCCATATTATCAAGGGGGTCTGCTTCACGTTCAACAACACCTGCTGTATAGGGATTTTCCTGTGCATATTTAAGGATTTCCTTGATATCGTCACCTGAAAAGCCGCCCTGACGTGTAAAGAACTTAAGTCCGTTCATTTCCATTGGCAGGTGGCTTGCGGTAATTTCAACAGCTGCATCCATACCGAAATTTATTATGGACATAAACATTGACGGAGTTGATGAAAGACCACAGGAATATGTTTTAACACCAAGGCTCAGCAGAGTGCGGCAAACTGCTTCTGCAATGCGAGGTGAGGAAACTCGTGAATCGTAGCCGACAGCAATCTGCAAGTGCTCCTTGCCCAGCTTGTTTTTAAGGAAAACAACAAGTGAATTGACAATGCCTTCAACACGGCTATCGGTAAGGTCAATCGCCTTGCCATCCTTTTCTATTGCAGTGCCGCGGATATCAGTTCCGCTTTTGAGATACATTAAATCATCCATCAATATTCTCTCCTTATAACGTAATAAACGCGCTCTGTTTCCTCGCAGGGGGCAGAATCCGTCATTTCTGCAAAACGCTCAAGCACCCTGAAGCCTGCGCTCTCAACCGCACTTGTGATTTCTTCATCGGTAAAGGCAATTTCATTGAAGTTCTCGTTGAAGCGCTCGTATAATTCGCCATCTTTACAGAAGAAATCAAGGTTTATGTTTACTGTTTTATTATCCTGCAGCAAATGATTCTGCCACACAAGAAAAACATTTTTCTCATCATAAACAAAGGTGTTATTACCCAAAACATTTTGGTGCTTATATGGTGTGTTAACATCAAAGACCATTATTCCGCCATCGTCAATGAAGTTTCTGAGCACAGAAAAGGTCTGCGCCATAGCCGAGGCATCAGGCAGGTGATTAATGCTATCAAGGGCACAAACAACCGCCCTTACTGTGCCATAAAGGTCGGTTTCCTCCATCCGCTGACACAGGAACATTATGCTTTGCTCGTTGTCATATGCCTTATTCTGAGCCTCCATAAGCATATCGGCAGAGGCATCGGTTGCAATAACCTCATAGCCCATTTTTGAAAACTCAACTGCCATTGAGCCTGTGCCACAGGCAAGGTCAAGGAGAAGCCCGTCATTTATACCATAGCGACCAAGAATAGCCTGCACGTATTCTGCACGCTTTTTGTAGTCTACGTTAAAGGTCAATTCATCGTAAACGCTTGCAAAAGAATTATATGACATAACACACCACCTGATGAAATATATATTATTCTACCACAGACAAACGCCATAGACAATACAGGAATGGTAGTTGTTTTGCTAAAATACTACTATATAAATTTGTAAAAGTTGCACACTACAAAGAGTGCAATATATATGTTAATATATTGTTAACAAATTTATTTACGGGGGTAATTTTATGAAGAAATTACTGTCAATCATTATATCCGTTACCTTACTCGTTGTAGGCCTTGTGCCCTGCTTTGCGGCAGACGACAGCTGCACCTGCGGTGAGGCGCCCATCATTTACGTTGCGGCATTGGGCAGCGGCTACGTTTACCTTGATGCAGGCACCGAAAACGAGCGCACACTTTTCCGTCCTGATATCAACAATATTCTTTCGGACTTTGCGCCACTTGTTTCTGCGGCAGGCGACCTTATATCAACCAAGAACTACGATGCCTTTGGTGACGTTCTCATCAGCTGTGTTAACGCATCCTTCGGTATGCTGGCCCTTGACGGCAACGGCAATTCACATCCCCGTGTTACATCGGAGGAATTCCATCCTGATGACACTCCTCACAGCATTGACCACAACTATTATTTCGGCTATGACTTCCGCCTTGACCCTGTTGAAAATGCACAAAAGCTTCGTGTGTTCGTTGAGGAAGTAAAGGAAATGACAAAGCACGATACAGTTCGCTTCCGTGCATCATCAATGGGCGGTGTTGTTACAATGTCATATCTTCGCCTTTACGGCTCAAGCGATATTGAAACAATCATCTTCCAGTGCTGCCCCTTACAGGGCACGGCAGTTGCCGGTGAGCTTTACAACGGCAAGGTTGAAATCAACAAGGATGCACTTGTAAACTACGCCAAGGATGCACTCCCCTCAATGGATGGTGCCGTGCTTCCCGGTATTCTTTATTCCCTTGTTGAAATGCTTGATGCAGGCGGCGTATGGCTTGGTCTTGTTGACATTGCAGATAACCTTGTTGCAAACCTTAAGGACAGAGTTTTTGACGAAGCACTTATCCCCATTTTCGGTAATATGGCAGGTATTTGGAGCTTTGTTCCCCACGAATATTACGAAAGTGCAAAGGTATTTATGAAGCTTGACCCCGTAGAGCAGGCAGGCGTTATTGAAAAAATCGACTTCTACCACTATGAGGTTCAGCAGAAGGCTGAAGAGCTTCTCCTTGGCGCACAGGCAGCAGGCACAACAATCTACATTGTTGCAGGCTACAACATTCAGCGCACACCACTTGTTACCGCTTACAGAAACACATCTGACGGCACCGTTGACACAACCTATGCTTCAGCAGGCGCTACCTGCTCACTCATTGACGAGCAGCTCCCCGAGGATTATGTTCAGGCAAAATTCAAGGGCGAGGTTAACTACATTTCACCTGACAGAAGAATTGATGCTTCCACCTGTATTCTCCCCGAGTGCACCTGGTTCATTAAGGATATGCTCCACAGCACAACCCACGATGGACACGGCGAAATGTACAAGGTGATGTTCCAGAGTGACCATCAGATGACTGTTCACGAGGATTCCCGTTATCCCCAGTTTATGCAGAATGACGTTGTAAATCAGACCTTCTCACGTGTTGCACGCGAGGGCACTCCCTTACAGGAGGCAACCAAGGCAGCAGTACAGCAAACAAGCTTTTTGAACATTACAAAAATGCTGATTGAATTCTTCAAGAGCTTTTGGAACTTTATGATGAACT
>JAGBTL010000071.1 GCA_017631355.1 Clostridia bacterium | reverse complement strand
GGAACGGGTGATATATCTTCGATATGATATCGCATCAGCGATACATCATTGAAAAACACAACATTTGATGATATAATAAAACCGAAAGGGAGGGTGATCCGCTTGAAAATCCACGGTGTTAAAAGAAAATGCTCAAGACCATTTTGGGTGCGATTCAAGAAGCATTATTGCCCTACTTGTATGAATTTGCTTACAACGACCAAGGTATCAAAAATCGTCAACTCAAATTCCGAGGAAGCAAAAGACTATGATTTTTCTTCCGGGGACACCTATATGATAGGAAACATCAAATTTATTTGGACAGAGTTTTTATGTACTGCTTGCGGTAAAACATATTCACTGCAAGAAATAAGAGAAAATGAGAAAAAGACGAAATAATATGTACTACTTTTAGTGTTTCTTACCCCTACTTTCACTACTTTTAGTCGCTCTTTCGCAAAACAAAGAATCTACTTCGGTAGGTTCTTTTATTTTTATGTAAAAACAAAGTCATCGGGACTTGAACCCCCTCGCCGAAGGCGAACACAATCGGGGTTTGCGTAGCAAACGATGGGCAGAGCCCATCAAGTCCCTTCTTCTGCACCAAAAAAGACAGTCTTTCAACTGTCTTTTTACATCTCTGCAATTTTTGTTACACATTCCTCTGCAGTCAAGCCCTCACACTCAAGGGTATAATCTGCATACTTTTCATAAAGGGGGGCGCGCTCAAAATACAAATCATCAAGGGTGCAGCCCTCCTCCATGGCAATTCCACGGGTGGTAATATTTTTTATACGGTTTTTTATTACCTCGGGTGTCAGCTTGAGGTAAATAACTCTGCCGTTTTTCTTAAGGTTTGCCATACCATCCTCACAATAGACCGCACTGCCGCCTGTGGCAATAACAGAATTATCACATTCAAGGCTTTTCAGTATTTCATTTTCCTTTTCCTTAAAGCCTGCAAGTCCGTCATCCTCAATAATCTGACAAAGGCTTTTGTGATATGTGTTCTGAATAATCAGGTCTGTATCAACAAAATCGCACAGCATTGATTTTGCAAGGAGCACTCCGATTGTGCTTTTGCCGCAGCCGGGCATACCTATTAAAACTATATTCACGTTATCAGTCCTTTACTTTTATAAAAGGATTATATTATATTCTGAAATATTAGTCAAAGTTTTCTTTTAGAATATAAAACCTTTTTTTGTATGATATAATTCCCTTAATTGTGGCATTCTTGTTGACTTAGTTCTATCAATATGATACCATTTTTACAGTTATACTTATCATAAATAAGGACGTGATTTTTTGAGTACAGCTATCAAGCAGAAAAACGGTGGCCACGTTGCAACCAATGAATTTATATTCTACCTTGCAGCGATCTTCTTTTACACAATGATGACGGGTATTGTTGGCTCCTATAGGCAGGACTACCTTGTTAACGTACTTCGCCTTACGGAGGACCAGACATCCTTCTACAACTCATTTTTGAGTGTGGCAGGCTTTGTAATGAGCTTCTTCTACGCAATGGTTATTGACAACCACAAGATAACCAAAAAGGGTAAGTTTGTGCCTATTATCAATGCTGTTGCCATTCCTATGGGTATTGTAACACTTCTTATGTTTGTTACACCCAAGGGTCTTACTGGTGCTGTGCTTATGATTTACCTCATTACAATCGGTCTTTTGCACGGTGCATGCTGCAGTTTTGGTAATGCAATAAACCTTGTTTCATACGTTATGTCACCTGACAATAAGGAGCGTGACAAGGTTATTTCATTCCGCAGTATTTCAAGTGCAATCGGTAACTCTGCACCCCTTGTTGTTACACTTGTTATTGGTATTTTTATTAAAGACAAGGCTATGCTTTTTGTGCTTTCAACAGCACTTATCTGCGTGGTTGGTACATTTATCACCCTTATGGGTATGCGCTTTGTTAAGGAGCGTATTGAATACACCCAGGAAAAGAAAAATCCCCTTGTTGGCTTCGTTGACGTTATCAAAAACAAATATGCATGGACAGTTATCATAAGTGAAACACTTAAAAACTTCCGTCAGATTGCTACGTATATGGGCGTTTTCCTTGCAGCAGCACTCCTTGGCTCTACAAGTAAATTTCTGCTTTTCGGCTTGCCCACAGGTATTGGTACTGCAGTTGGTATGCTTGTTATCAACTTCCTTTTAAAGAAGTTCAATGCAAAGGTGCTTTATATTGCATCAGGCATTTATTCAATCATTGCAAACACAGCCGCATTTGCAGTTGGCTATGCTTACTTCAAAACAGAAACACCTGCCTTGCAGATTGTGTTTATTATCTTCCTGTTCCTTATCGGTCTTCAGTTTGGTGCATCTAACCTTCTGCCCTCAATGTTCCAGGCAGACGTGCTTGAAAGCATTGAGCTCCAGACAAAGGGCAAGCGCCTTGACGCTGCACTTCCCTTTGTTATCGGTATCGGCACAATGATAAGCGGTACAATTGCATCTGCACTTTCACCCAAAATTCTTTATGGTGAGGGCTCCATTATCGGCTACGTTCAGCCCACAGATGCTGTCCCCGAGCCCACACAGAGCCTTGACACCAAGATTATGATGCTGTTCTTCTACACAATTTTCCACGGTATTATGATGTTCCTTGCAGGCGTGCCCTTCTTCTTCTACAAGCTGACAGGCAAAACCAAGGAGGATATTCACAATCAGGTGCTCAAAAACCGCGAGGCTATTGAGGATTAAATTGTAAATTTTAAGGAAATTATATTGACAAAAAGAAAATATTATGTTATTTTTGCATTGACATAGGTTCAATTTAAGGAGGCGAAAATCAATGGATTCAATTCTCGGTATCGTATTTAACCTTTTTGAGGGTCTTGACCTTTCTGCAATCCTCGGTTCTATTGAGGGCTCACTCGTAGAATACGACGTAAGCGTTGTTCTTGACACATTCTCAAGCTTCTTCGGCGGCTTGTTTGCTTAATTTTTCAAAAATTACTGCTCTCCAACAGGAGGGCAGTTTTTTTGTGCCCTATTTTACTTATATTTAGTTGACTATAAGTAAAATAAAGTGTAAAATATATAATTAGTGAAATTTCGGTTAATTTCATTTACACATATTAACAGGAGGCTGTCAGATGTCTATTATAACTGTTGACGGTCTTACCAAGGCATACGGCTCACACACCGTTCTCAACAACATTTCCTTTGACCTGCCCAAGGGTGAGGTTATTGGTTTGTTTGGTCCCAACGGCTGCGGTAAAACCACTCTTATGAAAATACTTACAGGTCTTATCCACGACTACAAGGGTAAGGTGCTTGTTGACGGCAATGCTCCCGGTGAGCAGACAAAGGCAATTACTGCATATCTTCCCGAGCAGACCTTTGTTCACGACTGGATGCGCAACATTGACGCTGTTAATTACTTTGCCGACTTCTATGCAGACTTTGACAAGGAAAAGGCACTTGATATGTTAAGCCGCTTTGGTCTTAACCTTAAGCAGAAGTCCAAGACAATGTCAAAGGGTATGCAGGAAAAGCTGCTCCTTTCACTTGTTATGTCACGTGAGGCAGACCTTTACATTCTTGACGAGCCCATGGGCGGTGTTGACCCTGCAACAAGGGCGTCTATCCTTGATTTTATTATGGAAAACTACGCACAGAAGTCAACACTTCTCATTTCCACACACCTTATAAACGACCTTGAGTCGGTTTTCACACACGCCCTGTTTATTGGCGGTGGCAAGGTATTGCTCAATGACAGCGTTGCCGAAATCACAAAGGACGGCAAGCACATTGAAGACGTTTTCAAGGAGGTTTTCAGCAATGTTTGGTAAGCTTCTTAAAAACGACCTTAAGGCACAGTGGCACTCTGTGAATATAATCCTTCTTTCTATGGGCATTATCTGTATTGTTGCCGAAGCCTTCGCAATTTTTACAGATAACAACGTGCTGGGCGCACTTGCAGGACTCCTTGTTTTTGGTGTATTGATTTTTGCTTGCCTTGTTATGGTGATTGCAGTTTCAATGCTCTTTTCAAAAACAGTTTTCGGCAGAGCAGGCTACCTGACACTTACACTCCCTGCCCGTACACGTGACCTTGTGTGGTCAAAGACAGTTTCCGGTCTTATCTGGATTTTCGGTGTATTCAGCCTGATGATTTTGTCAATGTTTATCTGGGTTTCACAGGTGGACAACCGCTTTGGCAGCGAAATTCAGGCAGCCGCAGACCTGCTTTCTCTCTTTGGTGCACCCTCAATTTCAGTTGTTTTTGCAATTGTTGCAATTTACACCTCTATTTTTGCGGTGCTTATACTCCTTGCAGTACAGTGCATTTACCTTGGCATTACACTTTCAAACGTTACCCCCTTCTCAAAGCTGGGTAACTTTGGCGCGGTTATTGTAACCTTTGTCAGCATCTGGGTAATTGTTACAATTACAGGTGCTATCGGTGACGTGCTCCCTGTGGGCATTGTGCTGACAGAAAGCAAGATTCTGTTCACAACAGACTTTGCAAATGCTGTAAAAACACTTGGTGACAGCATTATCTTCAGACAGAACCTTACAGGCATTGTTTTAAGCCTTGCAGGTGCACTCCTTCTTAACCTGCCCATTACAAGCCTGATTAAAAATAAAGTAAATATTAAGTAATTACCCTTTCAGAAAGGATTGAAAGATATGGATAACATGAACGGACTCAAAAGAACCGTTTACTGTGGTGACCTTCGCTCATCAAACGTTGGCGAAGAGGTAACCGTTTGCGGTTGGGTTGCAAAGCAGCGCGACCTTGGTGCGCTTATTTTCGTTGACCTTCGCGACAGAACAGGTATTGTTCAGCTTGCATTTGACGAAACAACTGAAAAAGAGATTTTTGAAAAGGCTTTTGCCGTACGTAGCGAATACGTGCTTATGGCAAAGGGTGTTGTTCGTGAGCGTTCCTCAAAGAACAGCGAAATTCCCACAGGTGACGTTGAAATTGACGTTAAGGATTTGAGAGTGCTTTCAAAGAGCGAAACTCCTCCCTTTGACGTGGTTGAAAACTGCCAGACTGCAGAGCTTACAAGGCTTAAATACCGTTACCTTGACCTTCGCAGACCTGACCTTCAGCAGAACATTCTTTTCCGTCACAAGGTTACAAAAATCACTCGTGACTATTTTGATGAAAACGGCTTTATTGAGATTGAAACTCCCATGCTCATTAAGTCAACTCCCGAGGGAGCACGTGACTTCCTTGTTCCCAGCCGTATTCACCAGGGCAGCTTTTATGCTCTCCCACAGTCACCCCAGCTTTACAAGCAGCTTTCAATGGTTGCAGGCTTTGACAGATATATGCAGATTGCCCGTTGCTTCCGTGATGAGGACTTACGCGCTGACAGACAGCCTGAGTTCACACAGATTGACCTTGAAATGTCATTCGTAACCATGGAGGACGTGCTTTCAATCGGTGAGGGCTACATTGCAAGAGTTTTCAAGGAGGCTCTCGGTGTTGACATTCCCCTGCCCCTTCCCCGCCTTACTTATAAGGAGGCTATGGAGCGCTACGGTTCAGACAAGCCCGACACTCGCTTCGGTATGGAAATCTTTGACCTTACTGATATTGTTAAGGACTGCGGCTTCGGCGTGTTCACAGGTGCAGTATCAGGTGGTGGCTCAGTTCGTGGTATTACTGCAAAGGGCGCAGTTAACACATATACACGTAAAGAGGTTGACAAATTAACAGAGTTTGCACGCGGTATCGGTGCAAAGGGTCTTGCATGGATAAGACTTACCGATGACGGTATTGCATCAAGCTTTGCAAAGTTTATGACAGAGGATGAAATGAACGCAATCCTTGAAAGAGCAGGTGCTGAAAAGGGCGACGTTGTGTTCATCATTGCAGATACAAAGAACTCATCCGTGCTTTCAACACTGGGCTCAATCCGTAACGAGGCTGCAAAGAAGCTTGATATTATCGGTGACGGCTTTAACCTTCTTTGGATTGTTGAATTCCCCGTCTTTGACTGGGACGAAGACACACAGCAGTTCGTTGCAATGCACCATCCCTTTACATCACCCCTTCCCGAGTGCCTTCCCTACCTTGAAACAGACAAGGCATCTGTTCGCGCAGAGGCTTATGACCTTGTGCTTAACGGTGTTGAGCTTTC
>JAGBTL010000070.1 GCA_017631355.1 Clostridia bacterium | reverse complement strand
TTCTCTGTCACGTTGACCACACACTCTTAAAGCAGGAGGCAACCTGGGAGCAGATTAAGGCAATTTGTGACGATGGTATAAAATTCAACACAGCAAGCGTTTGCATTCCTCCGTCATACGTTAAGGAATGTGCAGATTATTGTGGTGATAAGTTGTCTATTTGTACAGTTATCGGCTTTCCTAACGGCTATAACACAACAGCCTGCAAGGTTTTTGAAACAGCCGATGCAGTTAAAAACGGTGCAGCTGAAATTGATATGGTAATAAATATCGGTTGGCTTAAATGTAAGCGCTATGACCTTATTCTTAATGAAATCAAGGAAATCAAAAAGGCTTGTGACGGCAAAATTCTCAAGGTTATTATTGAAACCTGCCTTCTTACTGATGACGAGAAAATGGAAATGTGCCGTATCGTAACCGAGGCAGGTGCAGATTTCATCAAAACCTCCACAGGCTTTTCAACAGGCGGCGCAACCTTTGATGATATTAAGCTTTTCTCCGAAAATATCGGTGAAGGCGTTAAAATGAAGGCGGCAGGCGGCATTGCATCACTTGACGATGCGGAAAAATTCCTTTCATTGGGTGCGGAGCGCCTTGGCACAAGCAGGGTTGTTTCTATTGCAAAAAGTGAGCAGGGCAGCGGATATTGATTGAATTTTAAGCTTCACAATGGGCGGTGATAATGTGAAATTCAGTATGGAAAAAATGTACGTGCCCGTGGCATCAAACGACGAAAAGCGTGAAATGATGTCCGATTGGAGGCAGACCAGCGGCAGGGTGCGGAATTGGTCCTTAATATGTGCGGTGGCAGCAGGCTTTTTTGCGGCAATTCTCGGAACGTATGGCGATGAGCTGTTTGTTGTTTTTGCAGCCACTATGGTGGTGCTGCTTCTTAGTGCGGTGCTTGTCCACAAATGGTTTTTGTCGGGCTACACCTGTGTGATAGTGGCAACCGTGCTTGGATTTACACGGCTGCTGGTGCCGCTGTCAGATGAGTTTTTTCTGGCAGCCGCGGTTATTGCAGGCGTTTTTCTCCCCCTTGTACCGTGCTTTTTTGCATTCAGGTGCATTTATAACTATAACGAGGTTTTTCTTGAACTGAAAAAATTCAAGGAATTCCCCGAGTTTATTCAGAATACTGCCGATTTATACGGTGAAAAAATTTATCTGAAGGATGAGGATAACAACCACTTTGACGATAAATTTCAGGCAGCATATAACCCCTTTAATACACAAAGGGACGTGTACCGCGAGGAGTTTTTGCGACAGCAGGAGAGCAAAGCAAATAAAAGGCTTGGCAAAAGGGTTATGGATATTGACGTTGATAAGGATAACGTCAGAAGCACTCCCGATGTAAAAAGGTACAGAACAGTTTTTGGCTACGAGTGGAAAATGTGCCATTGTAATCTGATTACTGCATCCCCTGATGAGCGCAAGGCAGTTGCTGACAAATGGCGCGAGAATTATATGCTTGCTGAGAAGGGCTTTGGTTTTACCGTAATTCTTATGGCATTCTGTGTTATGGCAGGCAGCTTCGGCTCCCTTGCGGGTATGCTGAATTATCTGGCAATTGTTGTGTTCATTTCGGGCATAACCTATATGAAGCTGAGCAACCCTGTGGCACCGCTTATTGCTCTGGGCTCTCTTATTTACATTGGAATATTGGCTTCTGCCAACTCCATAGGCCTTTGCTTATTCGCGGGTGTGTTGTTGTCCTGCAGATGGCTGTTTTTGAGTATTATAAGGTTTTACGCCAACTACGGCACGTATAAACAGCTTAAGGGTTTGCCGGGCTTTCCCTCGTTTATCAGCACCACAACCGACCTGTACGGCGACAAATTGTATATAACTGAAAAGCCCGTTGCACCAATAAAAAAGGTCAACGGACAAAATAAAATCGTTATGAACATTGGCTTTGACGAGCCACAAAAAAAGGAAGATAAGGCTTGGAACGCCTTTGATTATATGGAAGAAAATGACAAGGAGAATAAAGATGATTAAAGCAAAAGAGCTTATTAAGGAATTTATTTATCCCCCCAAGAGTGTGACGGATTCCTGCCACGCATCAACGGTTTTGCCCCTTAGCGACGGCACGGTTGTTGCCGCGTGGTTTGGCGGCACAAAGGAGGGCAACGACGACGTTAAAATATGGGTCAGCGTCCGCGATAGTGAAAAGTGGGCAGAGCCCTACAGCGTGGCTGTTGATGGTGAGGCACTCCCTCATTGGAATCCTGTTCTTTTCCAGCGTGAAAACGGTGAAATAATTCTGTACTTTAAGTATGGAAAGCCTATTCCCAAGTGGGTTACGTATTACTGCATTTCAAAGGACGGAGGTAAATCCTTCTCCAAGCCTCAGGTGCTTGTGCCCGGTGATGATGACGGCGGCAGAGGTCCTGTTAAAAATAAGGCTATCCGCCTTAGTGACGGCAGGGTAATGGCGCCTGCATCAAGGGAAACCATGCGCAAATCATGGAAGTGCTTTGTTGATATTTCAACTGACGACGGACTTACATTTACACACTCAAACTTCGTTTTAAGACCCAAGAAAAACCTTAAAACAGTTAATATGATTCAGCCTACCCTGTGGGAGGATGAAAAGGGTATTCACATGCTCATCCGCACAAATATGGGTCACATTTACCGCAGCGACAGTAAGGATGGCGGCATGACCTGGTGCAAGGCTTATGAAACACCAATGGGCAACCCCAACAGCGGTATTGATATTGTAAAAATGGATAATGGCACACTTGTGCTAATTATGAACCCCATCTTTGAAAACTGGGGCGACCGCGCACCCCTTGTGCTCCTTGCGTCAACTGACGGTGGCGAGAATTTCACAGAAATCTTCAAGTGCGAGGCTACAACAGGTGACCACGAATTCAGCTACCCCGCAATGGTTGCAGACGGCAACATTCTTCACATTACCTTTACCCACGAAAGGGAGGGCATAGTATATCAGAGAGTGGAGCTAAACTAATTTTAAATTTTAAATTTAAAATGATAAATTTCGGAACTGCGTTGCAATTATAATGCTGTCGCAAACGATGAACTAAAAATGATACAATAAAGCAGTTGGCGGTGGAGAGTTTCAACGCGAAGCGTTTTGAATCG
>JAGBTL010000069.1 GCA_017631355.1 Clostridia bacterium | reverse complement strand
GCGGTTACTGTGGTTGTACCGATATCAATACCTAATATTTTCATAGCTTAGCACGTAACTGCAGTAGATGCAGGGTCAAGTCGGCGGATAATGTCTTGCTGAATTGCAGGGGAAAGGTCAAGGAAGTTTACGAATGTACCGTGAATTCGCATAATGTAAACTCCGCTTGGAGCATACTTCTTGGGCTCTGCAAGAACCTTTTTAAGGATTTCTGCAGTTGTAACGTTAACGTAAAGGTAGAAGGGAGCAACGTTTTCGTTAAGCTCGTTGAAGAAAAGGGGCTTCATAACCTTGTCGCGGAATTCAACACCCTTGCCCTCATAATCTGCACTACTGAAGTATTTGGGGTCAATACCGAAGTGTGATGCATAGCCGCCACACATTTTTTCAAAGGGGAGCTTCATAAGGCTGAGTGTACGGAAGCCAAGACCATTCTGTGCCTCGCCATAAAGTGGGTCAAGACCGTAGTTAAGCATATCACGTGATTTTCTGCCACAGGGGAGTGCGCCAACCCAGTAGCCATAAAGAAGGTGAGTAGAGGGTGTTGAAAAATCGGGACGGAAGCTATTGCCGAGATAGTTTTTTTCAGCGTGAACCATATCTGCAATTTTATTTGTAAGAAGTGCAGTTTCGTTATCAACAATCTCATCATTGTTGCCGAATTTTGGTGCAGAAAGCAAGAATTCGCGAAGCTCATCATAGCCCTCAAAATTACATTTGAGAGCATCAAGAAGCATCTGTGCATCCTCGGGGCGCTCGTTTATGAGCTTGTCAATAGCAATGAATGAGTCTGCAACAACGCTTGTGCCGTGAATAAGACAGCCGCTACCGTTGTATTTTGTGCCTTGGTTTGTAATATCACGTGTGTCATAGCCTGACTCAATACCGCCCATAACTGTGCTGAGGAATGGTACGGGCAAGTGTGAAATAGCGCGTGAGGCACCATTTGCCGCCTTTACCATTTCATCGCAGAAATACTGCGCGTTTTCGTAGAATCGCTCTCTGATGTTTTTGAGTAAATCAAGGGCATCGGTGCTTTCGCATACTGTACCGATTTCGTCACTTGTAATAAGTGATTTGCCGTCATTGAGTGTAAGCTCAAGAATCTTTGCAAGGTTAAACCAGCTGTTTGTTGTGTTGGCGTTGTCCTTGCCCATAATGAGGGGCTCCTGACAGCCTGCAATTGAGGTGTCTGCTACGTCGTCAATGTCAACACCTGCAGCGGGAAGCACCTTGAAAAGTGAATCGTCATTGAAAAGTGAGGGAGTAAGACAGCCGGGTGTGAAAAGGAATCTGCCAAGCTCCTCGTAAAGCTTCTGAGGGGTGTTCTTGTGAAGCTTAACAGAAAGAATGGGCTGAGGAAGATTCATATTATAATATGCATCAAGGAGTGCATAGGTGGAGTCGTTTGTAAGGTCGTTGCCGTCCTTGTCGCGACCGCTGACAATAAGGTTCTGTGAGATTGCCCAGCTACGGTCACCAACGTTGAAGAAAACAAGGAAGTGCTTGAAGAGTGCGGCAGCCTCGTCCCTTGAAAGACCCTCTGCAGCTCTGTAAGGCTCGAAGATTCGGTCTGCATTACCAACAGAAAAAGCGAAGGGGTTGGGAGCCTGCTCAAGGCACATAATCTGCCACAGGAGAATGTAGCTCTGCAATGCCTCGTAAAGTGTTTCGGCGCCGTTTTCGGGCACCTTTGCGAGTGTGTCAGAAAGGAGCTTTAACTGATCCTTTCTTTCACCCTCTGCGGTAAGGAGCTTTTCGTCGGCGATTGCCTTGTATCTGTTTGCAAGAATAATTACACATTCAAGAGCAATTTTCATTGCATTGTAATTTTCAGTTTGCTCGGGGTTGGCATTTTTTTGTTTTTCCTCAATGTCAGCAAGCATTTTCTTGACGCCATATTTAAGTGCATAGCGCATATCGGGGATAAGGTGCCCGGTTACCTGCTCAATGAAATATGCAACCTCGCCGGTGTGCTTTTCACAAGCCTTGTAAACCTCTGAAAGTGATTTTACATAAGGAGTTTCTGTATCTGCATTTCTTAAAGCATCAATACGCTCCTGAGGGAATTCCTCGGTAGCATCTATATCATTGTAAACGGCAGTAGGATCGCAATAGCCTGCAAAGGTTTCCACACGGAAGGTGGGATTGATGAGCGCATAGCTGCGTGCAAAGGCATCACGCTGAGTGCCTGCAAAAACGGCATTGTCACTGATTGATAAGGGCAAAACCTTGATTGCCTGACGGAATTTTTCTGCCGCCTTGAGCATAGGTGGAAGCTTGCTGTATTCTTCCTCGTATTTCTGCTCGGTTTCTTTGATGATAAACCAGCCTTCCAAATGGTTTATGGCACGCTCCTCTTTAAAAAGAGCGTTAGCCATTTCTGTTGTTTTTTGTGGATTGAATTTATACATAAAATCACCTCAGGTGTTACTGAATGTTAGGTTTCTTCTTTGTATTTCTTCGGCTAAAAGCCGTATAGCCTCGGGGATGGTGTAGCCGTCGGTGACGGTGTATTCGCGCCCTAATTTGTTGTATTTGTCCTTGCCGAATTCGTGGT
>JAGBTL010000068.1 GCA_017631355.1 Clostridia bacterium | reverse complement strand
GTTGTTGTGCCCACAAGCACCCAACTGCTTGAGCCACCTACACGGCGGTAAACGTTGTACTTAACCGCACTGTCAACCTTATTCCAATAAACCTTAATGCCACCAACGTCGTTTGACGAAGTAGCTTTAGGTGTGGCAACAGTTGCTGCAAACGCACTGACGCTAACAACGCTGAAAAGCATTATTATTGCTAAGAGTAAGCTAATGGATTTTTTCATAAAACCATCTCCAAAATTAATCTATAAACTTATATTACCATAATTTATAAAAATATTTAATTATCAAAATTACTAAAAAACACTCCCCTATTTTGTGCATAAAAAAGAACGTATAAATGAGTTCAATAAGGTAAGTTGTTGTTCGTAACAGCAATACAATCAACACAAAGAGTTCCATAATACGTAATACTTAATACCTGATACCAAATTCCTTACTCCTAATTATAAAAAGAGCGAATCAATTTTCTGATTCGCTCTTTAAATATTCTGTATATATAGTTTTGTCAACCCTGTACCAATGGCCCTTGATTTTCATACACCAGAAGTCATTGTACACGGTCTTGTACTCTCCTTGCTTGCCTGTGGCGATAACCTCAATACTGAGCACGTCCACACGGGAGGGAAATTCAACGTAACCGAAGCTGCCCTCAAGAACAGTCCTGAATGCTTCAAGCTCTGTATCGTCAAGCGTACGGTTAGCGGTTATGTAATAATTCAGTTTATAATCCTCGCCGCACTTTTCCTTGTAAAAATCGTCGCTTTGCTCCATAGCAACAACGATTTGCTTGAAGGTTTCATCCTCACCGAAATAGCGGTTATCGGTTTTATAGCGGATAATGTTATCATCATAAAGCGAATAATAAAGGTCGCTATCAGAGTTCTGGATTGATTTTACAAAGTTCTTTACAACCTTTTCGGGTTTTGAGCCAACAAATGTGGCTGTAAAGAGAGCGGCAACTGTCAGCAAGGCCGCTACAACAATGAGCACCTTTACACCCATTCTGAATGACAGCTTCAGCTTAAAGTCCGTTTTTTTCACAAAGCGCTGAGGTGTCTTTTTTTTAGGCGGGTCAAGCTTTGCTCCGCAGAAGGCACAGTTTATGAAATTGTCGGGACTCTGCTTGTGACATTCCTTACAGTACAAAGCTTTTCACCATCCTTTGCCAAAATGTTTTTTAAACAAAAAGCCGTAGAAAGGGAATTTCTACGGCTAATAGTCAAAATTATTCTGCAGCTTCCTCTGCTACTTCCTCAGCAGCCTCTGCTTCCTCAGCAACGGGCTCCTCGGGAAGAAGTGCACGGATTGAAAGGCTTACGCGCTTTCTGTCCTCATCGATTTCGGTAATCTTAACGTTAACCTTTTCACCGATCTTAAGTGCATCAGCAGGCTTTGCAACGTGCTTGTTTGCGATCTGTGAAATGTGGATAAGACCATCAATACCGGGGATGATGTGTGCAAATGCACCGAAGTCTGTGAAGTTTGCAATTTCAACCTCAACCTCAGAATCTACTGCATACTTGCTCTTGAAGATTTCCCAAGGATTGTCCTCAAGCTTCTTGTAGCCGAGAGCGATCTGCTTCTTTTCAGGGTTAAGTGACTTGATTGTAACTTCAACCTCGTCGCCAACGCTAACAACCTCTGAGGGATCCTTGATTCTGTTCCATGAAAGCTCTGAAACGTGAATCATACCGTCAACACCACCGATGTCAACGAATGCGCCGAACTTCATAAGTGACTTAACTACGCCCTTACGAACCTCGCCCTCCTGAGCCTCTGCCCAGAACTTTTCTTCGTTAGCTTTTCTTTCTTCCTTAAGTACAGCGCGGATTGAGCCAACAGCTCTTCTTCTCTGCTTGTTAACCTCAATAACCTTGAACTTAACAGTCTGCTTAACAAGATCCTCGAGCTTGTCGTTGCGGCTTGCTGTTGCAAGTGATGCAGGGATGAAAAGACGAGCGTTGTTTGAAACAACGATAACACCGCCACGGATAACTTCTGTAACTACACCTTCGAGAATGGTATCTGTTCCCTCAGCCTGTACGATTACATCCCAAGCAGCGATAGAATCATAGCGCTTTTTGGAAAGCATTGTAACGCCTTCCTGGTCATTGGTTTTCATGATGATGAGGTTAAGAGTGTCGCCGATTTTAAGTTCAGCTTTGGGATCTGCATTCGGGTCGTTGCTGTATTCGTCACGGGGAATATAGCCTGTCTGCTTCCTGCCGATATCAACCTGAATCTCTGTGTTAGTGATGTTCAATACTGTACCAACAACCTTCTGGTCGCTGTTCATATTATTGAGTGATTCCTCTAATGCTGCTGCGAAGTCAAAATCGTCAGCCACAGAGTCAAGAGCTCTTTCCTCCTCAATTATTGTGTTGTCTTTGAGAATTTCGGACATGGTTTCAAGTACCTCCTTTATAATACCGGCGGGAGTAGATGCACCCGCAGTCAGACCAATGGAATTAAAGCCGTTAAGAGTGATACCATTAAGCTCTGCGGCAGTTTCCACAAGAAATGCAGGACAATTTCGCTCGCAAACGCTGTAAAGCTTGCGGGTGTTTGAGCTGTGTCGCCCACCCACGATAACCATAGCGTCGCAGGAGCGTGACAGATGCTCTGCCTCGTTCTGCCGTTCTTCGGTCGCACTACATATTGTATCAAATATTTTCACATTTGTACATAGTAAATTTATTTTTTTTACACTTTTTTGCCATTCTTTTATGCTAAAAGTTGTCTGAGAAACAAAAATGATGGGTTTTTGTGCCAGATGGGGATATTTCTTTATAAGAATTTCCACATCGCTGTCGTTACTGATAACGTAGGACTCCCCTTTTGCACAGCTTTTTATACCCTTTACCTCGGGGTGGTTTTCGTCGCCTGCAATGATTGTGGCAACCTCCTCCGAGGAGTTATCAAGCACTATTTTGTGTATCTTTTTAACGAAGGGGCAAACTGCGTCCACAAACTCGCAGCCGCTATTTTCAACCTCACGGAGAACCTCACGTGTAACACCGTGAGTGCGGAGCACAAGAATGGTGCCCTCCTTCACCTCATCGGGTGATTCCACAACCTGAACGCCACGCTTTGCAAGGTCGTCTATAACCTGCTGATTATGGATAATAGGACCAAGAGTTGCAACGCTTTTGCCTTCATCGGCAAGCTTTTCAATAAGCTTTATTGCACGGTCAACACCAAAGCAAAAGCCTGCTTTTTCCGCAAGAATTACCTCTGCCATCAGATGCGCTCCTTTATGATGCCCAGCATATATTCAATAGTTGTGGGTAAATCCATTTCAGTTGAGTCAACAAGGATAGCATCATCTGCCTGCTTGAGTGGTGCGATTTCGCGGTGTGAATCCTGATAATCGCGCTCCTTGATTTCCTTAAGGATTACGTCATAATCAACGGCCTGACCCTTTTCGGTAAGCTCCTTGAAGCGACGGTCTGCCCTTGCCTCGGCTGATGCTGTAAGGAAAAGCTTGATCTGCGCATCGGGAAGCACAACTGTGCCGATATCTCTGCCGTCCATAAGGCAGTTGTTATTTTTTGCAATATCACGCTGAAGGTCAAAAAGGAATTCTCTTACTCTGGGGATAGCAGAAACGTTTGATGCAGCCATTGAAACCTCGTTCTGTCTTATAGCCTCGGAAACGTCCTCCTCCCCAAGGAATACTCGCTGCTCATTGTTAACAAAGCGGAGTGAAACCTTAAGTCCGTCAAGGGTTGCAACAACGCCGTCGGCATCCTTTGTGTCAACGCCGTTACGAAGTGCATTAAGACCTACCGTGCGGTAAAGCGCACCTGTATCAACGTAGATATAACCCAATTCCTTTGAAACTGTTTTGGCAATTGTACTCTTACCTGCACCTGCAGGGCCGTCAATAGCAATGTTAATCATAGCAAAATCCTCCGAATTATATACTGTCACCAACGAGGTGACCTGTTGAAAATGCAATCTGCAGATTGAAGCCGCCTGTGTAGGCATCCACGTCAATAACCTCACCTGCAAAATAAAGTCCGCTCACAAGCTTACTGCCCATTGTTTTGGGGTCAATCTCGCTTACGCTGACACCGCCCGACGTGATGATTGCTTCATCAATGGGACGAAAATCCGTTACTGTAAGGCGGATATCCTTAAGAAGGTCAACAAGACTCTGTCGCATATCCTTGGTTACCTGATTTGACTTTGTGTTGCCGTTAAGTCCTGAAAGCTTTACTGCAATTGGAATCATTTTACGGGGAAGCATAAGTGCAAGTGTGTTGTAAAGATTCTTGTTTGAACACTCAAGCAAATCGCGCTGAATGCGCTTGTCAAGCTGCTCGTAGGAGAGCGCAGGCTTGAAATCAATATGGATAACGTATCTGCCCTTTTCCATATTGCGCATATGTGATGATGCTGACAGAATCATTGGACCTGAAACACCGTAATGTGTAAACAGCATTTCACCGAAATCCTTGTAAACCTCTTTATAATTGGTTGTGTCCTCAACCCTGATTTCCACGTTGCGAAGTGAAAGTCCCTGTGCCTCGGTGCACCAGCCCTCGTGACATTCAAGGGGAACAAGTGATGGCTTAAGGTCGGTTATTGTGTGGCCTGCCTGCTTTGCAAGAGTATAGCCGTCACCTGTTGAGCCTGTTGCAGGATAGGAAACACCACCTGTTGCAATGAGCACGTTGTCGGCAAAATATTCCTTGCCATCCTCCGTGCGGCATCCCTTTACGGCACCATCCTGAATAATGAGCTCGGTAACCCTGCCCTGCTTACGCTTTACGCCGTTTATTGTTATGTATTTATTGAGTGCATCAACAATATCAAGCGCTCTGTCAGAAACAGGAAACACACGATTGCCACGCTCAATTTTGAGCGGTACGCCAAGCTCCTCAAAGAAGTCCATGGTGTCATCCGTTGTGAAGCGTGAAAATGCACCATATAAAAACCTGCCGTTAACAGGCACGTTTGCAATAAGGTCGTTGAGGAGCGGACAAGCGTTTGTTACGTTACACCTGCCCTTGCCTGTTATTGCAACCTTACGTGCAAGCTTATCGTTACGCTCAATGAGTGTAACCTTCAAGCCCCTTTTTGCGGCTGTACCTGCCGCCATAAGTCCTGCGGCGCCACCGCCGATAACTATCAAATCCATAAAAACTTAAATAACCCTTTATTAAAAAATTACAATTTTATCTGTCATTTCCTTTCCCGATTCATCGGGCACTGGTAAGGCAAGAGAGAAGATATCCCTTGCACAGCATTCAAGCTCAAACACCCTTTGGGCATCTGCTCCAAGAGCTGATAAATCAGCCTTTTTGGTAACAATGGGAAGCGTTGACCTGCCCTTCATTTCCTTAAGCAGACGAGCACCGTTACTATTAAAGCCGAGCACTCGCACGTATGGAACAGGAAGTGCAGCATCCGCCTTGGTAATGCCGAGAAGTGCACAAAGAATAATTCGCCTGAGCCTTGAATGAGTATAACGCTTTGTTTTGATTTTTTCAAGTATTTCATCAAGAGAAACCGAGCTTTTCACGGCAGCCGCTATCCTGTGCTCCAGTCCCTCGGTAACGTCGGGAAGTAGAGCAATTTCCTCAACACTCATTGTTCGCAGCTTGTACAGAATTGCTGTTTCAAGCCTTTTATAATCGGCAGGGGCCTTACCTGACTCAACAGCCTCTGCCAACAGGCTGTATGATGCTGACGGCAAAAAGTCTTTGTACGCCTCGCCACCCTTCAGCATTTCGCGCAGAGCAGATGCGGAGCAGATATCCCCTGCCCTGTGGCTTGAGTCGTGGGCAACACCCTGTCGCTTTATAACCTTAAGCCTTTCAGTAATGCTACACAAATCAGCATATCCGCCATTTAAAATTGCCTTGATATATTCAACACCAAGAATGTTATTGGGTGTGGCAATGGCATCGGCACAAGCTGATTTATCACAATCAACAAAAGCCATCTGTCGGGCTTTAGGGAAGGAATTACCCTCATCAAGTCTGTTTTTTAAGGCAATCTGAAAATCAGGTGTATTCATCACCTCAACACACTCAACAAGAGCATCGGCGCTATCGCACTCGCCACCAAAGCCAAGTGCATCTATAACGCCTGTGGAGAAAAGCACGTCAACGCCACCCTTGGCAAAAAGCTCTGCAGAGGCAGTTGAATACGGCACGGGAAGTGACAGCACAAGGTCAACACCGTTGCTGAGCGCCATTTTAACCCTGTCGCTGACAGAAACACAGGCGCACTCTCCGCGTTGCACAAAGCTGCCTGACATTACTGCAGTTACGGTATCGTCTGCTGATGATTTTAAAGCATTTACAATATACCTGTGACCATTATGAAACGGATTAAATTCCGCAATAATGCCGTAATTCACAATAACGCCCCCTTTTGTGCCCTTTTATTTATTATAAATTACCCTTGAAAAAGTAATAAATAGTGATATAATTAGTATTTGGTGAGGAAAATTCTTACTCAACTATTTTACACAATTATAACACGTTTAAATTTCCAAAATGGAATTAAACGGTTTTTATTGGAGGTTTATTGATGAAAATTCTCGTAATCAACTGCGGTAGTTCTTCTCTTAAGTATCAGCTTTTTGATATGGAAGGCGAAAAAGTTCTCGCAAAGGGTATCTGTGAATCAATCGCAACAGATATGAGCCACACAAAGGGCTCAACATTTGACGGCAGAAGCTTTGATGCTTACGTTGACATTCCCGACCACAAGGTTGCATTCAACATTGTTAAGGATGCACTTACAGATGGCGATTGCAAGGTTATTGATTCACTCAGCGAAATCAGCGCAATCGGTCACCGTGTTGTTCAGGGTGGCGACCTTTTCACAGAGAGCGTGCTTATTGATGCCGACGTTCTTAAGAAGATTGACGAGCTCAGTGCTCTTGCTCCCCTTCACAACCCTGCACACGTTGTTGGTATTGAGTGCTGCAACGAGGTTTTCGGTGCAGACGTTCCTCAGGTTGCAGTATTTGACAATGCTTTCCACAGCACAATGCCTGCAACAAGCTACATCTTCCCCATCCCCTACAAGTATTATGAAGAGGATCACATCCGTCGTTACGGCGCACACGGTACATCACACCGTTTCGTAGCATACAGAACTGCAGAAATCGTAGGCAAGGACCTTAAGGATATCAAGCTTATCACATGTCACCTTGGCAACGGCTGCTCAATCACAGCAATCAAGGACGGCAAGGTGCTTGACACAAGCATGGGTCTTACTCCCCTTGACGGCTTTGCAATGGGTACACGCTGCGGCGGTATTGACCCCTCAGTTGTTACATACATTATGCAGAAGCACAACCTCAGCGCTGCTGAAATGGACAAGATTATGAACAAGCAGAGCGGTGTTCTTGGTGTTTCAGGCGTTCACTCTGACGACAGAGCTGTTAAGCAGGCTGCTGCAGAGGGCAACGAAAGAGCAAAGCTTGCACGTGACATTCAGTGGTACCAGATCCGTAAGTACATCGGCTCTTACGCTGCTGCAATGGACGGTGTTGACGTAATCGCATTCACAGGCGGTATCGGTGAAAACTGCACAGACCTTCGTGAGGGTGTTCTTAAGAACCTTTCATTCCTCGGCATTGAGCTTGATGACGAGGCAAATGCAGTACGCGGTGAGGAAATTGAGCTTACAAAGCCCGGCTGCAAGGTAAGAGCATTCTGCGTGCCCACAAACGAGGAGCTCGCAATCGCAAGAGATACAAAGGAAATCTGCGAAAAGCTTTAATAATTTTACAAATGATAAACCTCTCACAGAATTTCTGCGAGAGGTTTTTTGTTGTTTAAAAGCCACCCGAAGGTGGCTTTTGCTTTATGAATATTTAATTGCTGCACATTTTGAACTGTTATATGCACTGTAGCCTGTGCCGTTGATAGCACGGATTGAGTAAGCATACGATTTACCCTTAACAACGCCTTTATCAAGGAGTGTTGTGCTTGTTGTTGTGCCCACATAAATCCATGTGCTTGTGCCTCCAAGACGACGATAAACGTTGTACTTTGTAGCACCGCTTACACTATTCCAGCTTACCTGAACACCATTTGATTTTTTCGCAACCTTTGCGGTGGGTGCGGTAATAGGCTGAATTGTGTCGGTCTTTTTGGTATCAAAAGCACTGTAGCCTGTACCGTTAATTGCACGGATTGAGTAAACATAGTACTTTCCGTTTGTTACACCTTTATCGACAAGGCTTGTTCCCGTTGTTGTGCCAACAAGCACCCAACTGCTTGAGCCTCCTACCCTGCGATAAACGTTGTACTTTGTTGCACCTGTAACAGAGTTCCATTTAACCTGAACGCCGTTTGTAAGGTTTGTGGCAACGGCTGTGGGTGTAAGAATATACTGAATTGTTTTTGTTTTTGTACTAACATAAGCACTATATGCTCCTTCAGAGTTGTATGCACGTACAGAGTAAATATAATACTTTCCTGCAGTCACATTTTTATCAACAAGAGAAGTGCTTGTTACTGTACCTATAGCAATCCATGTACTAGAGCCTGCATTTCTACGATAAACAACATATTTTGTTGCACCTGCTACAGTATTCCAAGAGATTTGAATACCATTGAGAGCGTTTATTGCTTTAGGCGTGGGTGTAATAGGTATTTTAGCTATTGTTGCAGTTTCAAGCTTTGTGCCACAAACTGTGCACTTTTTATACTTTGAGCCAGGGGCTGTTTCCGTTGCTTGTTTATCAACAACCCAATCAGATGCGGTATGCTTGCCTGTGGCGGGGATTGTTGCCGTTTCAGTTGTCTTATTGCAATCGACACACGCTTTATGTTTAGAGCCAATGCTACCACAAGTTGCGTTTTTATCAATTATCCAATCACTTGAGAAGCCATGGGTTAAAACTAATTCATAGTCACTAAAATAACTGCATGCATATGAATTACAGGTTGTTATTATTTTATTAAGGCTTGTGCAATCTTTGAAAGCTGAAACCCCTATGTATGTTACTCTATCAGGAATAGTGATGGTGGTTAGACTACTGCAACCATAAAAAGCATAATCATCTATACTTGTTACACTGTCAGGGATTGT
>JAGBTL010000010.1 GCA_017631355.1 Clostridia bacterium | reverse complement strand
TTTGATATTGATTTTTCAGGGAACATATAATATAATAAGTCAGTAATATTTGCCGGTGTGATGGAATTGGCAGACGTGCTGGACTCAAAATCCAGTGGTAGCGATACCGTACCGGTTCGACCCCGGTCACCGGCACCAAAATAAGAGCCTACAATTTTTATGTAGGTTCTTATTTTTTTGCATAAAAACAAAACTGGGCTCCGCCCGTCGAGTCCCTTCCGGCGCTCCATAAGAAACAGTACAACATCAGCTGTACTTTTTTTGTGTTGAATTGAATTTCTCCAATTGCAATTTGCAATTATTTCTCATCCCTGACATCTAACTAAATATTGTAATAATTACAACTAAATGATAAAATAACCTTATAAAATCCACAAAGGCTTGGTGCAGATATGATTAAAAACAAAAAGGATGCAGGTGCAGATAATCTGACCCCCTCTATCCCCCAATATTTTTCATGGATAAACAACACAAACGAGGGCTCTACCGAGGAGCAGACCCTTATTAACCTTGATTTTTTCAAATACCTTAAAGATAAATATGGTATGCAGCTTAAAATTTACGCCTGGGATGCCGGCAACTTTGACGGAGCAAGCGGCGGCTACGGCAACCTTAATGGTGAAAAATTCAAGGCACAGTACCCCGAGGGCTACAAAAACATTGTTGCAAAAGCACGGGAGCTTGGCATTGATATGGGCTTGTGGGGTAGTCCCGACGGCTATGGCGACACCCCCGAGGCGGAAAAAGAGCGCTTTGACTTTTTCGTTCACCTTTGCCGTGACTACCATTTTGGTCTTTTCAAGCTTGACGGTGTTTGCGGAACGCTCCGCCCCGAAAAGGCATCGGTTTTTGCAAATATGCTCAAGGAATGTCGCGAATATAACCCTGACCTTATTGTGCTCAATCACCGCCTTGATTTTTACGAGGCAGAAAAACACGTGACAACCTACCTTTGGAATGGTGATGAAACCTACGTTGACGTAAGCACCTGCAACAAGCAAACCGCTATGCACCACCGTGGCTTTATGTTCACACGCGGTCACACCGACAATCTTGAAAGGCTTGCTGAGGACCACGGCGTTTGCATTTCATCAAACGTTGATTACTTTGAGGATGAATTAATTTATCAGGCATTTAACCGTTCACTTATTCTTGCCCCCGAAATTTACGGCAACCCCTGGTTTATGAGGGATGATGAGCTTCCCAAGCTTGCAAGGGTATATAACCTGCATCGCAGAAATGCACACATACTAACAAGCGGTGATTTACTTCCGGACACCTATGGTGACAACCCCTGTTCACGCGGTACTGATACAAAAAGATTTGTCGCAACAGGCAACAATTCATGGGAGCCTGTGACAATAAAGCTGAACGTTGCAGAGATCGGCATCCGCACCGACTCCCCTGTTATGGTGAGCCTTCACCACCCCTATGAGGAGTATCTTGGCAGCTTCAAACCCACCGACACCGTTGAAATAACACTTATGCCCTTCCGAGCAACGCTTATTGAGGTTGCCACTCCCCAATGTGCCGAACCGATACTCACCAACTGCAAATATGAAATAGTTGTTGAGGACACCGACGGCACTCCGAAAGAGGTTAAAATTCTTGAATGCGACGGCAGCGATATTTCGCTCCTCAAAAACGGCAAGGAAAGCCCCTTCAGAAAGGGCGAGAAAACAAGCATAGCAGAAGCTGCTCCCATTTTCCTTGGTTCACTTTCAAGAGAGGAGCAGAAGCCCGAAAACGGCAGACTCCTTTACGAAACTGCCATGCAGGCAATCACCAACGACTGCCTTGAAATTCAAAGCATACGTCGTTCAGGTGACACAGAAATTCCTCAGGTAAAGGCTGCCCGTGATGCCTTTTTCAAGCAGGAAATTTATGCCCTACGAGGCTGCGAAAGCAAATATATGTTTGACGGCAAGGACGACACCTTCTTTGATAGCCAGAGCAAAACCTACTGCGATATGGATTTGAGAGTCAAAGGCGGTTGTCTGCGAGTTGATTTCGGCAAGGAGCTTGATTGTGACAGCGTTGAAATTGAATTTTTCTCCCCCGACCACCCCACCCGCGAGGTAGAGGTACAAAAGCTTCCCTTAACCGCTGAATATTCCTGTAACCTTGCTGACTGGAGTTCAACCGCACTTGTAAAAACAAGCGTTGCAGATGATGACTTTACTGCAAAAATCATCCGCTTTACTGTGCACGACTACTATAACCTGCACGGCAAAAAGCTTGTTGCAAGCTACGATGTCAATGATAAAATCCGCTACTTCTCATTGGAAAAGCCTGTTGACAGAATCTATGCGGTGCGCCTTATAAAGGACGGCAAGGAAGTGAAGCTTACAAACCCGCGCGCCAATAATATGCAATCACATTACAGATATAAAAACACTGCCGTTTGCAAATACAATGAATTTACATTACCTCAATACAAAAAGGATGCCCGTCTGACAGTTGCAGTGGAAGGCACACACGGTGAGGAATGTGTTTACTGTGTGGCAGAAATTGAGGGCGAGCTTATGGGCTTCCCGGAGCGCGCACCCGATTACAAGGCAAACCAATGGGAGCACGCTGTATGCGGCTCTGACAAGAACAACACCTTCTTCCTGCCCCTTCCCGACGGTGCACAGGGCAAAAGCATAAAGGTTTATGCTGTTTTCTCCGACAGGCACAAATCAAGAGGCTGCACCTGCAACGTTTACATTTGCGACAAGCATTAAAAAACAAGGACCCCACGCCCTACGCGTTGAGGTCCTTTTCATTTTTATACGGGAGCTTGAGCGTTCATTAACGAGCCTGCAAGGCCCACAAAATAAATCATTGCGGATATGTAACCGTTCTGCCTGTAAACAGCTCAACAACTGACTGATAAAGCTTCAGGAAGCCCTCCTGAACACTGCCCTTTACAGCAAGCTCAAATGCAAGTCGTGTTGAATATTTGTCACCGTTATCCTTGGCTGTTTCGATATAGGCAAAGTCAAAAACATCATAAAGACGCTCTACTCTTGTTTCATAAGTAGTGGTGTCGTTTTCATCAATTTCAACAACGCGGTAGCCGTACTGAGTTGTGTATGCAAGACCCTTGTAGCGTGTCATGGGTGAGGTGTAAATATCAATGTTCTGATTTCTTACACCAAATGCATTTGTGTGGTCGTGGCCCGTGAACATAGCAAGCACGCCACCATTTTCAACCAATGCATCAAACTGACCGTCGTTGTAATAGCCGGGACAGGGCTTTTCATTAAGTGTTCCGTAGTTTGTCTGCTCTGCATCAAATGCATAATATTCGCCCTCATTATAAATGTGCTCAACTGAATAGGGCTGCTTTGAATCAATTTTTGTAAGCACGTCGTATATTTCAGGAACAATTATATGCTGGAAAACCACAGAGTTTACAGTTTCGCCTCCGTTTTCCTTTTTCAGCTTTTCAGAGGTTTCCTTGTACCACTCAATCTGCTCAATTCTTACTCTGTCATAGTGTCTGGGCTCATCCTCATCATAATCGCCTGAGTCAAATACCCAAAAGTTGAACTTAACCTTGTCACTATCAGATGCAAGAACAGGAATGTTAAACGTTGCACAGTTTTTGAAGGCATCCTTATCATCGCCTGATATTACACAGGAGAACGTTTTGTAATACTCCATAATGTCAGCCCTTGACATGGGACCTGCCTCAGAATCGTGGTTACCAAAGGTTACGGCAACAGGAATACCT
>JAGBTL010000067.1 GCA_017631355.1 Clostridia bacterium | reverse complement strand
TTTGACCTGAAAGATAAAGATTTTTATTGGATTTTTGGTGTTGAGGGCGAAGATAGGCTGGCGCCTTTCAAGACCGAAACGCCGAAAAGCCTTGAAAAGATTAGCTTTCAGGCAGGTTCGGATAACTCATTTCACCCTAAGGGCTTGTCATAGCCCCTGCCCCTGAGATAGCCAATCACAAATTCCATATTACACACCTGCAAAAGCTAATTCATAACCCCATTGTACCACTCATAATGCAAAAAAACAACAAAGGGAGCATAAAATAGAGATTTAATGGTCTTAAATCCCTATTTTACGCTCCCTAAAACAAGCACTGTTGTTTTGAACCATAATTTTAAGCTGCAAGCTTTTTAGCGGGGCTGACGCTCTGCACCTGAGTTCCTCTGTAACGGATGATGCCAATAACAACTGAAACAAGGGATATTGTTTCGCTGAGCATACCGCTATATGAAAGGGCGAAAAGGTTATATTCAAGAATAAGTGCTGATGAAATAAGAATTGTCTTGCGGAAATCCTTTGCATCAAAAACACCCATGCAGACGGTGTTTATAACAAGGCCCAGAGTTATGAGCAACGAGTGAACACCCTCCCACGATAAGCAGCTTACCACAGCCATAGCCACGCCAAAAAGTGCGGGAGTGAGCATATCTGTTTTATTGTTTTTTTCGCGATAGTAAAATGCAAAATTACGGATTATGCACACAATGTTTAACGCAAAACCCGACGTAGCACCTATAAGCAGATATTGAACACAGCTCAGAGCCGTTGCAGCAGTCTGAATGAGCATTATCTTGCTTTTCTGTGTGCGCTGATAGGAGTAAAAGAACAATCCGACTGAAATGAAACCTAATGTGTGACCGAGTAAAGTGAAATAATTTTGCATGGGAACCTCTGAATGTATTTGCTATTGGTATTTTTAATTACCGATAGTAAATTATACGGATTTTACGCCTAAAATCAAGATGGTATTTTGCAGATATTGCACAAACAATGTAGAATCATTTTGTTTGTTTTGCCGAAAAAACAAAAGATCATATTCAGCGCAAGCGGAACTGTCAGCAAAACGCGCTCATTAACATAACCTTCAACGGTTAAAAATTTAATTTTTCATTCAACTAAAAAATAACTTTCCCGCTAATAAGCCCAAGATTAGTAAAATTCACTTGTGTTATTTCTGAAATCTTGCTACAATTAAGCTGTAGGGTTATATTAACGCCACAGTATTAAGAGGGTGCTTTTATGAAAAATACAAGGAGAGTATTATCCATCATACTCTCATTATTTATAATAGCTTCAACAATGCCGGCAACCATAGCGGCAGTATTGGAGAATGAGCGTGCACTCGCTCAACAGGCAATGATTATAGGTGACTATGCAGCCATAAGCGTTGGTGACGTCAATGACGACGGAGCAATTGACGTTCTGGACTATCAGGTGCTTGTCAACACAATCATTACAGGTGACCACGAACAGATTGAAGCTGAATACTATGATGATATTATCTGCTATGATTTAAACGGTGACGGTTATATTGATGCACTGGATGCTCAGCTTATGAACCTTGTAATTAACGGCTTATCAACTGTTAACGTTTATGTAGCCGGTGACTACGATTGCAATGGCACCGCGTTTGACGAATTTGATCTGATAGCAATCAAGCACGCAATTACAAATTTTGAAAAGCTTACCACCGCCCAGAAATATGCTTCCGATATCAATGGCGACTGCAAGCTGAGCAAAGAAGATCTGACAGAGCTTGCTGATGTATATGGTGACGTTTCAAGCACGGAGTGCGAGGATAACGCAAGTGTACATTACAGCTGGAAAAATAACTATGCCAAATGCACAGCAGCTGCAATATGTACCATTTGTAATAAAAGTGTATCAACGCAAACGGTTGATACAACAAGCAAGTCACTTTTGGAAGCAACCTGCACAGAAAATGGCAGGGTGAAATATACCGCAGACTTCAAAAATGATCTTTTCGGAGCAAAAACAACAGAAATTAATATAAAAGCAGCGGGACATGGCTGGAGCCAATGGGAAACCGAGACTGTGGCTACTGCCGTAGCTGAAGGAAAAGTGAAAAGATATTGTTCAGTCTGTAACGAAAATGAAGAAAGAGTCACCGACAAGCTCAAGCTGGATTCTCGCATTGTTGCATACTACACAGTAGCGGGTGACCGGGTTATTAACCTTGTGGATGGTAAAGCCATGGAAAATGCCGTTGTGAATGATGATGGCTATTTCACAGGAGGAACGGTCAAGCTCCCCTCTTCTTACGAAAGGGCAAGCGTTGAAGCCGTTATGGTTTACAACAGAGAATCCACAGACTTACCCGTTGGTAATGGTTTGAGCTATTATGGTGGAGCCTTCCTGTTTCAGGAGGCTGTCAACCCAAGTAACTGGGGCTTAATTAAAACGCCCTTTGGTGGCGGTCAGATTGGCACAAGCTTCATATTGAGGCCCTCCTTGAACCATAACAAGCGAGTTATGAGTGATGGAGAATCCTATTGGTGTCTTGCTTTTGACAAAAACGACTCCACTCACGCATTGCAAATTAACGATGACTATGTTGAAAAAGCACATTGGTCAAATTACATCAACAGCACCTTCACCTTGTCCGCGGAGCACCAGTTCAAGGAATTTGTGGTTTATTCTGAAAAGCTTACAAAGGAGGAAATGGCCGACCATTTCACTAATAGCAGAATTTCTCTGAATGCTGATACTAACACCATTATTGGTCGTGTTAACAACGGCATTACCGGTCTGGGAAGCGCATTTGCATTTACTAAAACCGGACAGCTCGGCATTCCTGAGTGGTTTGATACCGCCACCAATGCAGGCGATTATTCTGTTTACGACGGAAACGGATTGATGTTAAATTACACAATTTCTGATTATGTTGAGCCGGACCTTGGAATTGACCACAGTAAATACGAAAGCCTTCATATTATAAAAAAGCCGAAAGCCTTGCAGCTGGGCTATAAATACGCATTGTCAGCAGTTCCGTATCCCTTTAACGTGAATCACGATGGCACTTCTGACCAATACGACGTTTCGTGGGAATCCTCAGATGAAACCATAGCTTTAGTAATTGACGGTTTGGTTGTTCCAAAAAAAGCCGGAACCGTTACCATTACCGCAACCCTGAGGGACACAGAAATATCTGATAGCTGTACAATTGAAATTACAGATACAAAGGCACCTGAGAATATTACCATCAGGATTCAGGCTGATTATGTCAGCAAAAACGGAAATTCATTTTCTGAAAGTGACTATGAGATGACAACCCGAGCTATCTATGATGCGATCACAGAAGCATACGAGGGTGGTTATAATCACGTTATCTTCCCCGAAATCAACCTCTATGCTGCTCCTACTGAAACTGAGTTCTATATTCCAAGCGGAATGACGGTTGAATTCCCTCAAGGCTCAGAATTCCATATGATGCCTAGTGAAAAAGCCAAAACTGAAGGATACACCTATTTCAGAATGGGCTGGGGTTGGTGGAGCTGCTCTATCCCAACGGAAAAGGCTTCTGTTGAAAAGGATGAAAATGGAAACGTTCTCGCATATTATTGCAGAAATTCGCACTTGATTATTGATAAATACTACGGCGAATATTATACGGAAAACGCAGCAATGAGCGAGATTTATTCCGGCGCTAATGAATATGACTGGGATTGTATCCTGTTGAGTATCGGAAAACGTGCAGAGCATTGCTCCGTTGAGGTGCGGGAAGCAAACTGCACAACAGGCTTCTTTATCACAATGGGCGGAAAGGGCAACTCTGAATTGGTCAATGGCGAACAAGGCAGTATTGCCGCAAATAAATTTGTATCCGGATGGTTAAATAATAACGGTGAATTGGTGGAAAACGCCAATTGGATAAGCACCGAAGACTTTCACCTGGTATCCAAGGCTGCCAATGGTATGGATACTCTGCACGAATACTATATCGGCAATTGGGAGCACAATCTTGTTACTGCAACTCAACGCTTGTATGATATTTTGTGGTATGACGAGGATTATAACCTGATATGTGCCAACAGATGGCAATATATTGACGAGGGTTACTCCAACAAGCCCGAAAATGCGGTATATTTCAAGCTATCCATTCAGCAATCCGAATTACCTACGGGCACAAATGAATACGTAAGAATTTGTCCCGATGAATCCTCAAGATTCTGCGAAATTAAAAACACTAACGTCATAAACAGTGCCACCGGATTAGCATCTGTTATCGGCTCTACCGAGGCTTGTTGGATTCACGATAACTATGTATCTGGCGATGGCTTGCTGTATGGCGGAGGTCGCTCCCTCGACCTGGAGGATGGTTGGGCAGGAATGAGAGGCACAATCATTGAAAGAAATATTTTCAGAAAATATGGCTACTCCGGCAGCAGCGATTACCGCGGCCCCGACTCCGGTGTGCTTACGCTTGCATCCGGATACAATACGTTTGTTATTTCAAATTACATTGGTGCTATTCAGCAAAGCAACTACAACGTGGCAAATACACACATTATAAATAACGTTGTGCATTCAATGTATAGCTCCTTCAGTAGCGGAAAGCCCAATGATATCAGACCGAAGATTTATGCGCATACGTATTACAACGTATTAGGACAGACAAGTGCTGAAATAACCTCAAATGGTGTGAATTATTACCACGAAAACACAATAATTCCAAGTGTAAATCTTTGGTAAAAAGAATGCTATATTAAAAGTTTATATGCATAAACAAAAGAAAAGGAGCTCCCTAAGGGAGCGTTAATCAGGGATTTATTAGGTTTAAATTCGCTATTTTCCGTTAATACTTTATGAAAAAGCATCGTAGGCGTCAGCCTTACGATGCTTTTGTCATTTCGTCTGAACGAAAACTATCTGAATTTAAACTGCGTAGCATCTTAAATCTTTTAAATTTGGATGCATAGCTAATGATTTAAAGACCTATTTAATAGTATTATATTTTGTTGAAATATGTAAATAAAAGTATTATAATGTAATTTGTATAATTGTACTTTGTTAGGAGAATTCAAATGGCTGACACAAAAATGAACCAAGAACGAGAAGAATTATTTCGTAAAATTTATAAAATAGCAACTGACCTTGTTCATGCAGGTCATGTTTCTGAATGGGACTTTAAATCATATGTTCTCGGAACAATGTTTTATCGTTATATTTCTGAGAGTTTTGCTGCATATATCCACAAAGGCGAGCATGCTGCCGGTAATAAAGATTTTGACTATGCAAAAATGTCTGATGCCGAAGCTGAAGGTGCTCGAGCAGGGTTAATTCAGGAAAAAGGCTTCTTTATTCTTCCTTCTGAACTTTTTTGCAATGTGCGTGCGCGTGCAGACAAAGATGAAAATCTTAACGAAACGCTTGAAAGAGTTTTTAAGAATATTGAAAGCAGTGCTGCAACAGGTGCAGCTGAAAGTGATTTCGCTGGATTGTTTGATGATTTTGATGTCAATGCTAAAGCTATTGGTGAAACCGTTGCAAAGCGTAACAAGGTGCTTGTAGCTCTTCTTAACGGTGTTGCTCAAATGCCGCTTTTTTCAAACGATGGAATAAATGCTGATATGTTTGGCGATGCCTATGAATATTTGATGGGTATGTATGCTGCAAATGCAGGTAAAAAGGGCGGTCAGTATTTCACTCCTGCAGATGTTTCAGAGCTTCTTTCTCGCCTTGGTACAATTGGTAAAACT